>JBKHDE010000027.1:0-28762 GCA_046541495.1 Desulfococcaceae bacterium | reverse complement strand
AAAAAAGAGCAGCCGAACCCCGACATTGGGATTCGGCTGCCCACGCAGACCTCTCCGCCCCTTTCGGGACGGAGTAAGGGAGGAGGTAGAACGGTCTACGATTTAACCGGCTTAGATGTCATAGTAGAGATAAAACTCATGAGGATGCGGCCGCAGCTTCACGGCGTTGATCTCGTTGACGATCTTGTAATCGATCCATTTCTCGATGACATCTTCGGTGAAGACGTCGCCCTTGGTCAGGAAGGCATGATCTTCCTCGAGCGCGATCAGGGCCTCTTCCAAAGAACCCGGCGCGGAGGGAATCTCGGCCAGCTCTTCGGGCGGCAGGCTGTAGATGTCCTTGTCCAGGGGATCGCCCGGGTCGATCTTGTTTTCGATGCCGTCCAGGACCGCCATCATCACCGCGGAAAAGGCCATGTAGCCGTTGCAGGACGGGTCGGGGGTTCTGAACTCGATCCGTTTTGACTTGGGAGAGGCCGAGTACATGGGGATCCGCACCGCGGCGCTTCGGTTGCGACTGGAATAGGCCAGGTTGACCGGGGCCTCAAAGCCCGGCACCAGCCGCTTGTAAGAGTTGGTGGTCGGGTTGGTGATGGCGCACAGCGCCCTGGCGTGTTTCAGAATGCCGCCGATGGCGTAGAGCCCTTCCTGGGACAGCCCGGCGTATTTGTCGCCCGCGAAGGTGGGATTTCCCTCTTTCCAGATGCTGATGTGGGTGTGCATGCCGGTGCCGTTGTCTTCGAAAAGCGGCTTGGGCATGAAGGTGACGGTATGCCCGTGGCGATAGGCCACGTTTTTGAGGACATACTTGAACCAGACCATCTGGTCTCCCATTTCCAGGAGCGGTTTGAACCGCATGTCGATCTCGGCCTGTCCGGCGGTGGCCACTTCGTGGTGCTGGGCCTCGATGGGAATCCCCAGGCTTTCCAGGATCAGCATCATTTCGGTTCGAATGTTCTGGAACTTGTCCATGGGCGGCACCGGGAAGTAGCCCTCTTTATGCCGGGGTTTGTACCCCTGGTTGTTGCACTCGTCCCGCCCGCTGTTCCAGATGCCTTCCACCGAATCGACCTCATAAAAACAGCCGTTCCGGCGGGATTCGAATCGGACATCGTCGAAGATGAAGAATTCCGCTTCGGGGCCGATGAAGGCGGTGTCGCCGATGCCGGTGCTTTTCAGATAGGCTTCCGCCTTCTTGGCCACGTTCCGGGGATCTCGGGTATAGGGTTCCAGGGTCACCGGATCGACGATATTGCCGATGACCACCAGGGTGGGTTCATCGAAAAAGGGGTCCATTTTCGCGGTGGCGGGATCGGGCACCACCAGCATGTCGCTGGCATTGATGGGCTGCCAGCCGCGGATACTGGACCCGTCGAATCCGAGCCCTTCCTCGAACAGGGATTCGCTCAGTTCCCCCACCGGCACTGAAAAATGCTGCCATACCCCGGGAAAATCCATGAACCGAATATCCACGACCTTCGCTTTGTTCTCTTTTGCAAAATCCAAGGCTTCTTTTGGTGTCATCGTCTCAATCCTCCTTGTTGAAATAAATTATCGTTTCGGGTTTGGTTTTAAGCATCACGCAGAAGACGTTCCGGTCCGATCTCGATAGAACAGTGATCTCCTGTAACTTAAAACAGAGTATCTGTTTCCATTTTTACGGCAGCGTCTCTTCGGGGCCGCCGCCCTCGATGACCTCACCCCAGGCGGCCGACAACATCTGTTCCAGGGCGATCTGTACGGCGGCGACCTGGTCGGGGGATTCCACCTTCTGACCTTCAAAATCCCGCACATAAAAGACATCCACCACCTGATCGACCTTGGTCGCGATCTTGGCCACCCAGACATCCAGACGGCACTTGAACAGGCTATCGGTGATGCCGAATAGCAGCCCCGGAAAATCATAGGTGAACACCTCGATGATGGTAAAAAACCGGGAGGTATCATTGTCGATCACCACCCGATGGGGCTGCGCCCCGACCCTCGGTTTTTTGGGGCCGTAATCGCTTCGCCGCTCCCGAAGGGCCTCGCCCAAATCGAGCTCGCCTTTCAGGGCCGCTCTCAGATCCGCAGCCGCCTGTTCCCATTTCCGGTCTTCATAATAGAGGTCCCGGGGCGGGGTCACCGAAAACACATCCAGGGCCGTATTGTTGCGCCAGGTGTAGATCTGGGCGTCAAGCACATCGATGCCGTTCAGAGTAAAGGCCCCGGCGATCTTTGAAAAGAGCCCCGGCAGGTCTGCACCGCAGACGGTCACCGTGCGGGTGTCGGCCTCGGGGCTTTGGCTCACCTCCCACACGAAGGGTTCATGATTCAGTTTTTGAAACAAATCGATATGCTTCTTGATGTCCGCCGCCGAGGTGTACAGCAGGTACCGGGGAGACATGACGTTGAACAGCTTCTCCCGCGCTTCCCGGTCCCGGGAACCGGCCGAGGCGATCAGCCCCTCCCGTTTCTTTTCCACAATCTCCACCGCCTCATGAGAGGCCAGTTCTCCGTGTTTCAGGATACCCTTGACATTCAGATAGAGCCCCTCGAGAAGGGTCGCCACCCAGTTGTTCCACGCCTTGGGGCCGGTGGAGACGGAATCGGCCACCGTCAGCAGGTAGAGCATCTTGAGACGGGCTTCATTCTGAATCCGCCGGGCGCAGAGGATGGCGGTTTCTTCATCCTGAATGTCCCGTCGGGTGGCCATATTGACCAGCAGGAGATGTTCCCGAACCAGAAAACAGACCGTGTCGATTCGATCGTCCGGGTACCCCTTTTCGGTCAAAATCTCCTGAACCAGGGCCACGCCCTTTTCCGAGTGGTTGCCGCCGGGGGTACCCTTTCCGATATCGTGAAGCAGTCCGGCCCAGAGCAGATGAACCCGGTCCGGTTCGGACAATTCCTTATACAGCCTGCCGCACAAATCCTTGAGGGTGGGGTCCTCATCGGTGCCGAATTTTTTGATGTTCTGGACCGTTCTCAGAGAATGCTTGTCCACCGGGAAAAGATGGTATTCATCATACTGAATCCGATCCGCGATTTCACTCAGCTGGGGAATCCATTTCATCAGAATGCCGGTTTCCGACATCGCCTCCAGGGCATTGAATCGGGGAGCCGGCGTCAGAAGAAGGGATTCAAAGGAGATCCTCACCGATATCGAGGTTCGAAAATCATGATCCACCAGGGGAAGAAACTCCCAGACCAGCCGGTTGGCCTCGGCGCTCAGCGGAATTCTCAACCGGGCGCTCTCTTCGAAAATTCGAATCAACAGCTCGGGGGTGTCGGGTATTTTTCGGGATGCGGTAAACTGAAGCATTCCATTGCGGATTTCCAGGCCCGGTGTCAGGGTCTTGTCGAGTTTTCGCTTTCGGCCCCGCTGCTTGCGCTCATTTTCAAGCTCATACACCCGCATCCACTGCTGCCGTTTCAAAAAGTTCATGTGCCGGTGCAATTCTCCCAAAAACCGTTCCACCGGCTGCTGATCATATTCCTTTCGGAATTTCATCTCCCGGGCCAGCTTTTCCTGGTGCCGGAAATAGAGCTGATCACATTTTCGTTCGGCCGCATGGTGCAGTCGGTTTCGCACATTCCAGATAAAGGAGAGCGCCTCTTCCAGGGTGCGGTATTCATAATGCGACAGGATGCCGGTGTATTCGAGGTCCCGGGGCTCCTGAAGCCCCGCCTTGATTCGGGCGATCCAGAGCATGGTGTGGTAATCCCGCAGCCCGCCCTGACCCTCTTTGAGATTCGGCTCCAGAAGATAGGTGGAATCCCCGAAATGGGCATGCCGGTCCAGATTCCGCGCAATCAGCCGATCGATCACCTGACCGGACTGTTCCGCGAAAAACCGCTCCCGCAGCAGATGCATGAGGCGTGAATAGAGATTGGACATGCCGCACAGAAACCGGGCATCCAGCAAGGAGGTCAGTCGTTCGATATCCCCCGCGGCCGATTCGATGCACCCGTCGAGGGTTTGAGTGGTATGGCCCACCTCCAATCCCAAATCCCACAAGGGATAGACGATCTCCTGAATCAATTCCGCGGCCCCGGCGGGAATGGTTCTGTCAAAGAGCA
Source organism: Desulfococcaceae bacterium (assembly GCA_046541495.1). Taxonomy (GTDB): domain Bacteria; phylum Desulfobacterota; class Desulfobacteria; order Desulfobacterales; family Desulfococcaceae; genus JAABSQ01. Next base: position 24,700 of record JBKHDE010000027.1, on the reverse strand, counting down.
GCAGCAGATCGATATCCGAATGGATGCATTGTTCCTGCCGGCCGTATCCGCCCAAGGCGATGATCGCAAAGGGGCTCTTGTTGATATTGAGTTGAAGCCCGGCGGCGCTGTTTTCGTAGGTTTCATGGAAATAGGCATCCAATATGCGCGTGTGCTGTTTTAAAAAATTCACGGCCTTGCCCTGAAAAAAGGCGGAAATCAATTGCATTCGCTCCCGCTTCAGGTTCATCAGCGGAGAATCGGCTGTATGGTTACTCTTTTTAATCAATGTGCAATCCCCTCAACCACCCTTCACCTTTCTTCGTGGCATGGCCTCGATTCTGATGGATAATTAAAAGCAAATTCAATGCCACATATCTGAAATCCAATTTTGTGCTTTGTTTTCTTTAAGTTACTCCTAATTTTAGTTCAAGCAAAAAGAAAAATGGGATACATTTTTGTCGTAATTTTATCAAAAAAAGAACAAATTTGTAACCAAGCCGACAATTACCGTGAAAAATTACGTCTTCCCTATCATGGTCCGCCCTTCTGTTCAATTCCCGATCCTTCCTTTTAAAGAAAAGCCCAACCGGAAGCCGAGGTGTGGAAGCGCTTACTATAAGTTGTTGATATTCCGGTTTTATAACAATCCTGTTTGGAACCGGGGTTGACATCCCGATCGGGCTGGGATACAGATGGTGTGTATATAAAACACTGTTTCACGATACAAAACAAACTTCCCCTTCCAAGGAGGAATTCAGTGTCTCAGGTACTGCTCGTATTCGCGGCCGGCCTTTTGGGCGTCTTCTTGAGCATGGCGGTCCTTTACGGTTCCATGCGTTTTACCGCGCTGGTCATCGACACCTTGGCCGAAAAGACCGAGAAAACGGAAACGCCGAAAAAGGACTGAGATCCCCATGACCGAGATCCCTATGGCTGAGATCCCCCTGACTGAAATACCGATGATCGAAAAACTGCTGTCGCTTACCGCCACCACCGGTTTTTTGAACCTCACCCCCGGCATGTTGATTATGTGGGCCATCGGCATCACCCTCATTTATTTGGCGATCACCAAAGAATATGAGCCGCTGCTGCTGCTGCCCATCGGATTCGGCATTCTGCTGGCCAACCTGCCGCTGGCGGATCTGATGAAACCCGAGGAGGGGCTGCTGTGGAAGTTTTACCATTTCGGTATTCAGTGGGAGATCATTCCGCCGCTTATTTTTCTGGGATTGGGCGCCTTGACCGATTTCGGGCCGCTGCTGGCCCGTCCTTCGCTGATCTTTCTCGGGGCCGGGGCCCAGGCCGGCGTTTACTTCACCTTCTTTTTCGCCCATCTCATGGGATTCAGCATTCAGGAATCCGCCAGCATCGGAATCATCGGCGGCGCCGACGGCCCCACCACCATATTTCTCACCACAAAACTGGCGCCCCACCTGCTGGGAAGCTGTGCGGTGGCCGCCTACTCCTACATGGCCCTGGTGCCGATTATTCAGCCGCCCATCATGAAGCTGCTGACCACCCCGGAGGAGCGGGTCATTCGAATGAAGAAATCCCGCAAAGTGAAACCGCTGGAGAAACTCCTGTTTCCCATTGTCTCCACCCTGGTCATCATTCTTCTGGTGCCCGCTTCGGCCCCGCTGATCTCCATGTTCATGATCGGCAACCTGTTCCGCGAAGCCAAGGTGGTGGAGCGGCTGACCCACGCGGCACAGAACGAATTGCTCAACATCGTCACCATATTTTTAGGGCTGCCGGTGGGCGCCACCATGAATGCGGAGAATTTTCTTCAGCCCCGGGTGATCTTCATTTTCTGCCTGGGCCTGTTCGCGTTCATGATCAGTACCGCCACCGGTCTGCTTCTGGCCAAGGTCATGAACCTGTTTCTGAAAGACAAGATCAACCCGCTGCTGGGGGCCGCCGGGGTATCGGCGGTTCCCATGGCCGCCCGGGTGGTCCATAAGATGGGGGCCGAGGCCGACAAGAAAAACTATCTGCTCATGTATGCCATGGGTCCCAACGTCGCCGGTGTCATCGGCACCGTGATCGCCGCCGGGATTTTTCTGACGCTGCTCGGATAGACCGGCCTTTCACGCCCCAAAACCGCATCTGATCGGATGCCAATCATCGAAATATCGATAAACAAAGGAGGAAATCCATGTCCGAAGAGATTCTGGCCCCGTTGGCGGGCAAAATCGTCAAATCGCTTCTGAAAATAGGAGACAAAGTCGAGGAAGATGGCGAGGCCTTCATCATCGAGGCCATGAAAATGGAAACCCCGGTCTATGTTCCCTGCGACGGCACGGTGCAATCGGTCAATGTCAAGGTGGGCGATGAGGTGGCCGAAGACGACATCCTCGCCGTCATTGAATAACCGAATTCGAATTCCCTGATTGAGTGATCGATCGGGATCATTCGAATTTCGAATCAAATTTCAGTACAACAGGAGCTTCTCATGCATCCTTATTTTAAAGAAATGGCAGGATTCGGCAAACCCCTCAAAAAAGGGGAGATCAAGCGAACCGAAAAAAATCTGGAAGCGCTCAAGGCCGAAGAGGCCGATATCGCCGAAGCGGTTCAGGCGGTGGAGAACGCCGGGTTTCCCGCCGAGAAGATCAATGCACGGGGGCAGCTCACCGTGTGGCAGCGGCTGGAATACCTGGTGGACCCCGGCACCTGGTGTCCGCTTCACACCCTGTACAATCCGGCGGAAAACGAGGAAGGGACCACCAATGTCGTCGACGGGATCGGCAAAATCTCAGGCCGGTGGGCGGTGATCATCGGGTTCGACAACAAGGTGATGGCCGGGGCCTGGCTGCCGGGCCAGTCGGAAAACATCCTTCGGGTCACCGATCTGGCCAAGCGCCTCAACATCCCTTTGGTCTGGCTGGTCAACTGCAGCGGCGCCAAACTCCCCGAACAGGAAAAATTCTATGCCAATCGCCGGGGCGCCGGCACCCCTTTTTATCGGCACGCAGAGCTGGAACAGCTGGGCATTCCGGTGCTGGCCGGGATTTACGGCACCAATCCGGCCGGGGGCGGATACCAGGGGGTCAGCCCCGCCATTCTGTTTGCGCACCGGAACTGCAACATCGCGGTAGGCGGGGCCGGCATCGTCAGCGGCATGGCCCCCAAGGGTCACTTCGATCTGGAGACCGCCGAAACGATCATCGAAAAGGCCAAACAGTTCAAGGCCAAACCCCCCGGATCGGTCAAGATTCACCACGATGAGACCGGGTTTTTCCGGTATGTATTTGAAACCGAAGAAGGGGTATTGGAAGGGCTCAAGGACTTTATGAATAAAATCCCGGCCTATGATCCCGAGTTCTTTCGGGTGGCCGAGCCCAAGGCCCCGGCCTATCCGGCCGAGGATGTGTATCGGCTGCTTCCCCTGGAACCCAAAACGGTCTATGAATTCGATGCGGTCTTGTCGCGCCTGGTGGACGGGAGTGAACATATGGAGTTCCGGCCCGGCTACGGACCGGAAATCTATACCGGCCTGGCCAAGGTGGACGGATTTCTGGTGGCCTGCATCGGCAACCGCCAGGGGTATCTGGGCAAGAATTACCCCGAATACGCCGATTATCCGGGATTCGGAGGCAAGCTCTACCGCCAGGGGATGATCAAAATGAACGAATTCGTCACCCTCTGCGGCCGGGACCGGATTCCGATCATCTGGTTTCAGGACACCACCGGCATTGATGTGGGAGATGCGGCGGAAAAGGCGGAACTGCTGGGCCTCGGCCAGTCCCTGATCTATTCCAATCAGAGCACCGACCTGCCGATGATGCTGGTGGTGCTTCGCAAGGGGACGGCGGCGGCCCACTATGTCATGGGCGGCCCCACGGCCAATCGAAACAACGCCTTCACCCTGGGGACGGCGGCCACCGAAATCTATGTGATGCACGGGGAGACCGCGGCCGTGGCGACCTATTCCCGCAGGCTGGTCAAGCAAAAGGATGCGGGCAAGCCCCTGGAGCCGATCATCGACAACATGAACCAACTGGCCCGGGAATACCATGAAAAATCCCGTCCCCTGTTCTGCGCCAGGCACGGGCTGGTGGATGAACTGGTGCCCATTCCGGATCTTCGCAGGTACATGGAGGCATTTGCCGGGTCGGCCTATCAGAATCCGAAATCGATCTGCCCCCACCACCACATGATCCTGCCCCGGATCATCAAGGGATAAGACCGAAGCCGAAAAACCGGACCGGATCGAGGCTGCCGCGTAAGCCGCTGCACCGGTCCGGTCCATTTCGGTATTTCTCAGGGGCCGCGCCGCCCTACGATGGCGAGCCATCCTTCCTGTTCCCGAACTTCCGGAATGTCGAAATCGAGGGCTTTCATTCCGGCGATGACCCCATCCCCGTTCTCCTGAATGATGCCGGAGCCGACAAAGCATCCGCCCGGCGAAAGCACCCGGTGAATGTCCGGAAGCAGGGCCAGGATGACCTCCGACAGGATATTGGCTACCACCAGATCGAACCGCTCCCGAACCCCGGAGAGGCTGCCGGCGACAAGATCGAAATCGGTTATTCGGTTGAGCCGCAGGTTTTTTTCAGCCACCGCCACCGCCACCGGGTCGGTATCCACCCCGACAATCCGTCCCGCACCCAGTTTTTTGGCGGCGATCATCAGAATGCCGGATCCGGCGCCCACATCCAGCAGCGACATTCCGGGAATGAGATGTGATTCCAGCATTTGAATACAGAGCGCGGTTGTGGGATGCGTTCCGGCGCCGAAGGCCATCCCCGGGTCGATCTCAAGCACCAGGTCTTCGGGCTCGGGCGCATACTCGCGCCAGGTCGGCTTCACCACCACCCGCCGGCCCACCTTCAGGGGCCAGAAATAGTCCTTCCAGGCCTCGGCCCAGTCTTCCTCATCCACCGTTTCATAGACCGGCCGGGCCTCGATTCCGTGGTCCGCTTTCAGTCGGGCCAGCTCGGATTCCAGCATTTCGATCTTTTGATCGGCGCCCGGGGTTCGGGAAATATACCCGATCACCGCATGCCGGTCCGGGCGCCGAAGGGTTTCATCCCACCACTCCCCATATCGGTTCGGATCGGACGGTTCCGGGTCCGGGCTTTCCACCACCACCCCCTGCAGCGCCATTCCGTAAAAAATGTCCGAAATCAATTCCTCGGCAAGCTGCGGGTCGGAATGCTCAAATATCACTCGGGCCTGAATCCACTGCATGGGGCGCCTTTCTGTTCGGGTTCGGGAGGGACCATTTTTCCCGGGGCGGGTTGAAATAGCCGTATTGAAGATCCGGAAACCGGTTGTGTATATGTTGGAGCGCTTGCTTCATACCCATGGGGGCGCCGTGTTCCGCAACCGCATCCATGGTGCGCCAGTATTCAAGCGGGTCGAAGTTGAGGTTTCGCCACTGAATCATTTGAATCGGGTATCGCTTTCTGAAATCCACAAAGGCCGCGATCTCCTCGGGGGTATCGGTGAAACCGGGGCAATTCAGATAGTTGACGGAGACGAATACACCTCTGTTCAGGGCCGTTTCGATGGACCGCAGGACATCCGAAAACCGATAGCCCCGAGGCCGAAAATAGGCCTCGTAGCACGCTTCCCGAACGCTGTTCAGGCTGATGCGAATGCTGTCCAGGCCGGCCTCCAGCAGATTCGCCAGGACATCCGGCAGGCTGCCGTTGGTGTTCATGTTGATGGTCCCGTGGGGGGTCTCTTTTCGAATCCGTCGAATGGCCGGCTCGATCACCTCGGCGGCCAGAAGCGGGTCCCCTTCGCACCCCTGACCGAAACTGACCACGCTCTGTTTCACCCGTTGAATGTGAACCAAAGCCACCTCGGCGATCTCTTCGGGAGAAGGCGTAAAATCGATGCGGTTTTGACTGCACGGTATCCGCGCATCTTCCTGAAACGACAAACAACCCATACACCGGGCGTTGCAGGCCCCGGAGGTGGGCAGCGGAGCCTCGTACCGACCCAGAAAAAAATTCTTTCCGGCCGGGCATCCGTATTCCAGGGCGCACCGCTCCAGATGCTTCCGCAATCTGTTTTTCGGAAGCCGCTTTCGCATGCGGCCGACCCCGGCCGCCACTTTTTTCCGGGCCATTCGGCGCAGGTCCTGGCGCGGTTCGGTATCCACCCGAATCAGCGGCGACCGAAAGCTGCCTTGGTGCCATCCCACGGCCCCGTAAGAAAACAGCGGCAGGGAATTCACCCCTGCGATCTCTTCGTATCCGGTGATATAGGCCTGAACATATCCGGGAGAATTGAATGCAGCGACCGGAAAGACCGGTTCACCCGGTTCATAGGGGTTTTCCGTGAGGCTTTCGATGGCGCCCGATTCGATGTGGTAGACGATCGGTCGTCGGTCGGGCAGAAACATCAGCTCTCCGCCGTACGGCATGGGGCTGGTGTCGCGGACCGGAACGGGAGTTCGAACACCGTTGGCCATCCCCACCGCTGCATACCCGTCGATCTCAAAGATTTCCCCTTTCCGATTGGCCGCCAGAGCGGTCAGCCATTCGCCGGCGCTTTTTACAGCCATATTCTCCTTCATTATCCTTTCCGGAAGTCAAGACCGGAATCAGCAGCTTTCAGGGTAAAAAAGCGCTTCCCCGCCTTCCGTCTCGCAGGCGCTTTCCGTGCAAAAAGGAAAAGCGGTAGAAACATATAATTATTGACAAAAAACATGCTCTCATTTATATTTTTCATTTGCTATCGTTCAGGATACGGAGGCCATTGCCCCGGATCCGGGAACCATGCGTGAAAAGCCGCATCCTCGGGTGAACGTCGCGCTCCGGCGGCGCTCACCAGGTTGGAGATTCTCGACTATAACGTAATACAGGAGACGATAATGAGCGAAAAAAAACAGGGCCGTTTCAACATCAAATTTTTGGGTATCGGCGCCGCAGTGATTTTGATCCTGGCCGGAGCGGTCTGGGTGGCCTTGCCCCTGCTCGAAACCGGCGGAAGCGGAAAAGGATCCGCCCCGTTTGAGATTGACACGGTCGATTCCTCCGACACCGTTCAAACCGATACCGATCGAACCGATACCGCCCGATCTCCCCTCCCGAAAAAACCGAACATCCAAAACCCGGCGCCGGCGGCCCCTCTGTTTCCGGAAAAAGATGAATCCTCGGCCAAACCCGAACCGCTGCCGGTTCGACCGGTCGATCAGCCCCGGGGCATCGCCTTTATGGATGCCGCCATCGACCCGCTTCAAACCGAACTGGATCGGTTCTGGGGATGGCGACCCAACGACATTATCGAGTTCACCGACAATGTCAACAATTATCAGCTCGGGGTACTGGAGGCGACCCGCCGGACCTCGATCGTGCTGGCCGAACGGATCTCCCGGACCGGCAGCAGCGATCCCTATGTCCGCGAACTGGAACAGGCCATGAGCATGTTCGCCATCGACCCGAACACCTACATGTTTCCCGCCCCCGAAAGCAAGTACCAGGAGGGGCTGGACAATTTCCGCAAATATACGGAGATGCTCCGGAACAAAACCGCCCGATTCTACAGCCGAATGGACAACCTGGTGCCCCTGATTCTGACCTACGAGTCGATCCTGGGAAGCTGCACCGAAAATCTGCTGAAACAGGACGTCAGTTTCTTCAAGGTGGACGACATCTTTTTCTATTCCCAGGGGGCGGCCGCCATGATCCTCTCCGTCATGGAAGGCGTAGGCGTCGACTTTCGGGAAACCATCGAAGCCGCCAATAGCGTTTCAATCTACGATGAAATCGTGAGTTCCCTTCGGCAGATTGTCGAAATGAAGCCGCTGATCGTGCTCAAGGGCGGCCCCAACAGCATCTTCGCGAATCATCGCGCCAATATGGCAGGCCCTATGAGCCGTGCCCGGTTTCATCTGAGCATACTCCACGGCGCCTTGACCGGAAACCTGTAAATTTTTCGGGAATCTCCGGCTCCGGGGATGGTAAATTTACCTTCAATACGGAACGGGAGGAGAACATGATCCAATTGCCGAAAGGTCGGCGCCTGGTCGTCGGGGCGATTGCCGTACTGATCCTGATCCTCGGATTTGTCTGGCTGCTCGGAAGCGGGGAAAAACCACAGAAAACCGTTTCGGAACCTCCCGGCGAAACCGAACCTGCGAACGGCTTCGCTCCGGTTCTCGAGCCCTCTTCCGAAGCCGAACCGAGTGCAGCCTCAAACCGGGTGAAAGGCATCACCTTCCTCGACGCCGTCATCGAACCGCTTCAAAGCGAACTCGACCGGTTCTGGGGCTGGCGGCCCAACGACCTGATTCAGTTCACCGATAACGTCAATAATTACCAACTCGGCGTCATTGAGGCGACGCGCCGGACCTCGATCGTGCTGGCCGAACGGATCAGTCGAACCGGCAGCAGCGACCCCTATGTCCGCGAACTGGAACAGGCCATGAGCATGTTCGCCATCGACCCGAACACCTGGTTGTTTCCCAGAGCCGAGGGAAAATACCAAGAGGGCCTGGACAACATTCGGAGTTACCGCCGCATGCTGCTGCGCAACGAAGCCCGGTTTTACAACCGGATGGACAACCTGGTGCCGTTGATCCTGACCTATGAATCGATTCTGGGAAGTGTCACTGAAAATCTTTTACGGAGAGACCTCAGCTTTTTCGAAGTTGATGATATGTTCTTCTATTCAAAAGGCGTGTCCGCGATGATCCTTTCGGCGATGGAAGGGGTCGGCGTCGATTTCCGGGACACTCTCGAAGCCGCCCAAAGCATCGAGGTATACGAGGAAATCATTCTTTCCCTTCGCCGGATTGACGAAATGAAGCCGCCGGTCGTTCTGGACGGCGGACCGAACAGCATTTGGGCCAATCATCGGGCCAATGTGGCCGGCCCCATGAGCCGGGTCCGGTTTCTCATGCACATTCTCTACGGCGCCCTGACCGGAGACCTGTAGCCTCGCGGTCGCCGGCATCCTGCCGAAATCCTCGATATGTTTTCCGGTTCTCGATCAGGGTTTCAGCCGCCGACCATCCGTCTCGATAAGAGGGTCGTGTCCGCTGAAATCTGCACGGTCATGCGTCAGGATGATTCTGGAATCTCGAAATAATGAAAATAGACGCTAAACAGCAGGCATTCTTGAAAATGCTGCCCGGCATCGATCACCTTCTGGAGGCGGCCGAAAGCGAACCCGCCCTGAAAGGGGTTCCCAGACCGGTTCTGATCCGGTGCGGCCGGGAAACGGTAGAAAGCCTGCGATCGTCCATTCTCAAGGAAGACCCCGAAGTGGACGCGGAAGCCCTTTCGGAAGCCGCCGTCCTGAAGCGATTTGCGGAGCGGGTCGATCGAGAAACGACCCTCAACCTTCGCCCCGTGGTCAACGGAACCGGGGTGGTGATTCACACCAATCTCGGCCGATCCCCACTGGCCCCGGAGGCGGTGGAAAATATCGTCCGCATCTCGAATCGGTACTCCAACCTGGAGTTCGACCTGTCCCAAGGCAAGCGGGGCTCCCGGTACGACGCCATCGAAGACATTTTGTGCGAGATCACCGGCGCCGAAGCCGCAATGGCGGTCAACAACAATGCGGGAGCGGTACTGCTCTGCCTCAACACACTGGCCGAAGGCCGGGAGGTGATCGTCTCCCGGGGAGAACTGGTGGAAATCGGCGGTTCCTTTCGCATCCCCGATGTCATGTCCCGAAGCGGCGCTGTTTTAAAAGAGGTGGGATCCACCAACCGCACCCATCTGCGGGATTACGAAGCCGCCGTAAGCGAAACCACCGGACTTCTGCTCAAGGTGCACCAGAGCAATTACAGCATCGTCGGATTCACCCGCTCGGTCTCCGTCTCCGAACTGACGGAACTGGGACGACGCCGCGGCCTGCCGGTCATGGAAGATCTCGGCAGCGGCACCCTGGTCGATTTTTCCCGCTACGGCATGATTCGAGAGCCCACCGTGATGGATTCGGTCTCGGCCGGTCCCGACCTGGTCACCTTCAGCGGAGATAAACTCCTGGGCGGCCCCCAGGCCGGGTTGATCGTGGGGAAAAAGAAGGTGCTGGATGCGGTCAAGAAGAACCCCTTGACACGGGCGCTGAGAATCGACAAGATGACCCTGGCCGCCCTGGAAAGCACTATGCGGCTGTATAGAGATCCGAAGCGAGCCGTTCGCGAAATCCCCACCCTTCGAATGCTTACGGCGCCGGGGGCCGAGATTGAGCGACGGGCCGAAGAATGCAAAGGGTTGCTGGAAGGAATCGGGGATGGACGGCTGTCGATACAGATTCTGAACCGCCCCTCCCGGGTGGGCGGCGGCGCACTGCCGTTGCAGGAACTGGACAGCCGGTGCCTGGGGCTCAAAATCGAGGGAATCTCCGCCAATACCCTGGAACGGCGGATGCGCAACTCTGATCCGCCGGTGATCGGCCGTATCGAGGACGACCGGCTCCTATTGGATTTCAGAACCATTCAGGACGACGAACTCACCCTCATTGCCGAGGCGGTGGGCCGTTTGCTGGAAAGAGGAAACGGATGAGGCACAATCGGGAATCGGGGAATAACCGTACTACCCGTGAATTTCTAATCGCCCGGTCGGGGACCGGCAATCGCGATGCCGGGCAAACCAAACGGTCGGCCGTCGGACTTGAGGAATTGTCGCGGCGGTTTCCCGGTCTGTCGACCGGAAAGGCGTTTGTGGAAGCGGCCATGAACCGATTGGAGACCGCTATCCAATTCGGGGTGCTGCTGATTCGCATCGACCGATTCAATGAGGAGGAGGATGAACTGGGTCCGGAAGGGGCGATCCGCCTTCTGCTGGATACGGCCCGGGCCGTGGATCGAATCTGTGAACCGAAAGGCGCCGAATGGGGCCTGATCGAACGGGATCTTTTCGGGTGCTTTCTGCCGGAGATGCCGGATTCCCTCTGTCTGAAGGCCGCGGATGAGATTCGGGCCGAATCGGCGCACCAGCGGGAAAACACCCTTACCATCGGCATCACCGAATATCCGCTTTTTCAGTTCACCCGAATTCAGACCCTCAAAAACGCACGAAAAGCACTGAACCATGCCGCCTTTTCAGGCCCCGGCGGAACCGCCGTTTTCGGTCCCGACAGCCTCAGCATCAATGCCGACCGCCTGTATCAGCAGGGGAATGTCGAGGGAGCCATTTCCGAATACAAAACCGCCCTCCTCCTTTCCCCTTCGAACCCGAACCTTCACAACAGCCTCGGGGTCTGCTTCGCGGCTTTGGGGGGCCTTCAATCCGCACTGGAAGAATTCCGGACCGCCTCTCGCATCGATCCGACGGAGGTGATGCCGGTCTACAATACCGGTCTGGTCTTTCGAATGATGGGCCGCAAGGAGACGGCTCTGTCCCGGTTTCTCGAAGCGGAAAGGCTTGGGGGAAACCGCTTCGAGGTCTCTTTTCAAATCGCTCGAACCTGTCAGGAGTTAAACCGGCTGACCCAGGCGGCGGCCCATTTCGACCAGGCGGTTCGCCTGAAGCCGACCTCGTCCATCGCCCACCGCCTTCTGGGGGAATGCCGGGCCGCCTTGGGCCGGACCGAGGAAGCGGTCGCCGCCTATAAAAAAGCGGTTAAACTCAACCCCGGCGACGCCGAGGCCATTTCGATGCTCGGGGTGCTGTTCGACAAACTGGGCGAAAACCCCGAAATCGCTGTTCTCTTTTGCCGTCACAGTGTGGAAATCGCACCGAAAAACGGCCTCTACAGACAGCGCCTGGCCAAACTCTATCTCAAGCACACCCGGCCGGACGAGGCGATGGCCGAATTCGAGGTCGCGGCCCGACTGGGATGCCATTCCGAGGAAGAGTCCGAAGAAGAGATCGGCCCGCTGTACCCCCGTCAAACCCACCGGGCATCCTGACCATGAAGAACCAGATTCTCGACATCCTGTCCGACAGCATTTCCGTCAAAGAGCGGTTCGTTCACGCAAACCTGGACACCATTCTCGATGCGGCCGATCGGCTGTCGGTCTGTCTCGCTTCGGGTCACAAAATCCTGCTGTTCGGCAACGGGGGCAGCGCGGCGGACGCCCAGCACATGGCCGCGGAATTCGTCAACCGCTTTCGGATCGAGCGCCGTCCCTTGGCGGCCATGGCCCTGACCACCGACACCTCGATTCTCACCAGCATCGGCAACGATTACAGTTTCGACGATCTCTTTTCCAAGCAGGTGCAGGCCCTCGGCCGGCCCGGGGATGTGGCCCTCGGCATCAGCACCAGCGGCAATTCCGAAAACGTGGTTCGGGCCATGCAATCGGCCGGAAACATCGGGATGATCACGATCGGCTTTTCAGGCCGGGGCGGGCGCATGCGGGATCATGCCGATCTCCTCTTTTCCGTACCCTCCGACACCACCGCCCGGGTGCAGGAAACCCATATCCTGCTGGGCCACATCCTCTGTGAACTGACCGATCGCATCCTCTTTCCCCTGGCCTTCGGCTCGGGAACCTAGATTCCCTGCCGAAGTTGTTCCTTAAACCGCTCGATCATGGTTGATTTCCCCGGTAAAATGATTAAGGTAGACAGTTTGGATGAATACCATGCGCCGGCGCCGGTCCGTTGCATGGCAGATAGAATAAAGGAGAATGGTCATGCCGATTTATGAATATCATTGCGATCAGTGCGATGAAAATTTTGAATGCCTGATTATCGGGAGCGATGAACCCGAATGCCCCGCCTGCAAGGGAAAAAACGTCGCGAAAATGATGTCCGCCTGCGGATTTGTCAGCAAAGGCGGCGGCGGAGAAACCGTCAGCCGGTCCGCCGGCGCCTCCTCGTGCAGCGGGTGCGCGGCCACCAGTTGTTCGAGCTGCGGCCACTGATGGCCCAAGAGATCAAAATCGGCACCCGGGGAAGTCAGCTGGCCCTGTGGCAGTCCAACTGGGTGAAATCGAGGCTGATGGAAAAATTTCCCGGGCTGACCGTGGAACTGGTCATCATCAAGACCAAGGGGGACAAAATTCAGGATGTGCCCCTGGCCCGGGTCGGCGGCAAGGGTCTCTTCGTCAAGGAAATCGAGGAGGCGATTCTGGACCGGCGGGTGGACCTGGCGGTGCACAGCATGAAGGACATGCCGGCGCTGATCCCCGAGGGGCTTTGCATCGGCGCGATTCCGGACCGTGAAAATCCCAAGGACGCCCTGGTTTCCAGAAACAGCCTTTCCCTCAGCGAACTTCCGCAAGGGGCCCGCATCGGCACCAGCAGCCTTCGCCGGGCCGCCCAGCTGAAACACCTTCGCCCCGATCTGGAGATACTGCCTCTGCGGGGCAATCTCGATACGCGGCTCAAGAAACTGGAAACCGAAGATCTCGATGCCGTGGTTCTGGCGGCCGCCGGTCTTCGGCGAATGGACCTGGATCACCGGGTCACCCAATACCTGGATGAAACCGAAATGCTGCCCGCCGTGGGCCAGGGCGCACTCTGCATCGAATCCCGGGAAAACGACCCGCATATCGGCCCGCTGACGGCGGCCCTGGATCATGCCCGAACCCGAACGGTCGTGATGGGAGAACGGGCCTTTTTGCACCGGCTGGAAGGCGGATGCCAGGTCCCCATTGCGGCCCACGGCACGCTGTTCGACGGACAATTCTCCCTGATCGGGATGGTGGCTTCCCTGGACGGCGCTCAACTGATTCGGGATACCCTGACCGGGCCGGCGAACGAATCCGAATCCATCGGCGTCGAACTGGCTGAACGGCTTCTGGCCCGCGGGGCGGGCAAACTATTGGAGACACTCAAGGACACCCATGAATAACACCACGGGCAAGGTATTTCTGGTGGGCGCCGGTCCCGGTGATCCCGGATTGATCACCGTCAAGGGACGGACCTGTATTCAAAACGCCGATGTACTCATCTACGACTACCTGGCGGCCCCGGCGCTTTTGAGGTATGCCTCCGAAAAAGCCGAAAAGATCTATGTGGGCAAAAAAGGCGGAGATCACACCCTCTCTCAGGACGGCATCAACGATCTGATCGTGGAAAAGGCCCGGGCCGGATTCACGGTGGCCCGTCTCAAGGGCGGCGACCCCTTCATTTTCGGTCGGGGCGGCGAAGAGGCCGAAGTGCTGATCGAGGCCGGCGTTCCCTTCGAGGTGGTACCCGGCGTCACCTCGGCCGTAGCGGCCGCCGCCTATGCCGGCATTCCCCTCACCCATCGGGATTTCACCTCCACGGTGGCCTTTGTGACCGGCCACGAAGACCCGACCAAAACCGAATCGAGCATCGACTGGCCGTCTCTGGCCAAAGGCATCGGCACCCTGGTCTTTTTCATGGGGGTCAAAAATCTTCCCCACATCTCCCGACAACTGACCACCCACGGCCGATCCCCGGAGACCCCGGTGGCGCTGGTCCGATGGGGGACCACGTCCCGGCAGGCCACCCTCACCGGCACCCTGGCGAATATCGCCGACCGGGCCCGAGAAGCCCGCTTCAAAGCCCCGGCCATCATCGTGGTGGGAGAGGTGGTGCGGCTGCGGGAAAAAATGAAATGGTTTGAAACTCGGCCCCTGCTGGGAAAGCGGATCGTGGTCACCCGTGCCCGGGAGCAGGCCAGCGATCTGGTGAACCGGTTGACCGATCTGGGTGCGGAATGCCTGGAATGCCCCACCATTCAGGTGATGCCGCCGGAAGACTGGGGCCCTCTGGACCGCGCCGTCGACCGGCTTGCGGATTATGACTGGATCGTATTCACCAGCGTCAACGGGGTCAAATTCTTTTTCAACCGGCTTTTTGAAAAAGGCCGCGATGTGCGGGCGCTTCACCGAATCCGCACCGCCGCCATCGGACCGGTCACCGCCCGACGTCTGCTGGATTTCGGATTGACCAGCGACATCGTTCCGGAAAGTTATCGGGCCGAATCGGTGGTGGACGCCTTTAAGGCCGAAGCCGTATCCGGCCAAAAAATTCTGATTCCCCGAGCCGAGGAAGCACGCCCGATTCTGCCGGCGGAACTGAAAAAAATGGGTGCGATAGTGGACGAAGTCACCGCCTACCGCACTCGACAGGCCCGGGATAATGCCGAGACCCTGTTGTCGTCCCTGAAGGCCGGCGAGATCGACATGGTGACCTTTACCAGTTCCTCCACCGTCAAGAATTTCAAAGCACTTCTGCCCGCGAAGACGGATCTGAACACCCTGATGCGGGGGGTGGACATCGCCAGCATCGGCCCCATCACCTCGGACACCGCTTCGGAATTGGGATTTCAGGTGCAGGTGACCGCCGAGGCGTATACCATTCCGGGGCTGTGTGAAGCGATTACCGGCTTTTATCATCCGCCGGAGTCCTGACAACGAACCCTTTCTATAGCCGCCTCTGATGCCCCATGCGCCGACCGAACCCGGGGGGATATACCTCCATATCCCCTTTTGCGTCCGCAAATGCGCCTATTGTGATTTTTACTCCTGCACCCGGCTCGACCGGATCCCCGAGTTTATGGACGCCCTCCGCCGGGAAATGCGCCTGACCGCCCGAGATGCGCCCGGTCCCTTCGATTCCGTCTATTTCGGGGGCGGCACCCCGAGCACATTGGGCCCTCATCGGATCCAAATCCTCCTCGACAGGGTCGTAACCAGTTATCGGTTGTTGCCGAATCCGGAAATCACTCTGGAAGCCAATCCCGGCGCCGTTCAATCGGAGGATTTCAGGGCCTATCGCCGGGCCGGTGTGAATCGGCTCAATATCGGGGTTCAGTCTTTTCAAAACCGGAACCTTCGGTTTCTGGGCAGGATCCACACAGCCGAGGAAGCGATCGCCACGGTGGAAGCGGCCCGGCGGGCAGGGTTTGACAACCTCGGCCTGGATCTGATGTACGGTCTTCCGGGTCAGTCTGCCGAGGCCTGGCGATCCGATCTGAAAACAGCGATTTCTCTGAATCCGGATCATCTTTCCTGCTACATGCTCTCCTATGAACCCGGCACCCCTTTGGACCGTCAGAGACGGAAAGGGTCTATTCAGCCGTTGCCGGATCGACGGGTGGGCGAACTTTTCGATATGACGGTCAGCGTACTCGCCGCCGGCGGATATGCGCAATATGAAATCTCCAATTTTGCGCGTTCAGAGGCGCTTCAATCCCGTCATAACCAAAAATATTGGAATTTTGTCCCCTATCTGGGTTTGGGTCCGTCTGCGCACTCCTTTATTCTCCCCAGACGACATTGGAACCTTTCTGATATAGAATCGTATACCGAAACCCTTCGCGACCGCCTTTTTCCGATCGAAGCGGAAGAACGGCTCACCCGTGAGCAACAGATGATCGAGGCATTTTATCTGGGCTTGCGGCAGACCGCCGGAATATCCATTGCCGATTTTGAAGACCGGTTCGGGGGGGATTTCAGAACCCGATTCGAATCTCTTCTGGCCGAGCTTCTGGAGAACGGATGGATGAGAACGGATCCGGCAAGATGCGCTCTCACGCCAAAAGGATTGTTGTTGTTGGATACGATCGTTTCTCGTTTTCTTGAAGAACTGTAAATCACATCGGCTTTGTGGAAGGACCTAAGCGCTTCTAAGCTTGCGGATATCTCCGATGCGAATGGTAATATTTTGGGAATCGAAATACTCGATCAGGGGAATCAGGTATTTTCGAGATACCCCCGCAATCGTTTTAAACTGAGGTGTGGACATCTCTCCCTCTTTTTTCAGAAAGGCCACGGTATCCGCCTTCAACCGACTGAGCGCATCCGCGTGGAAATAGAGATCTTCTTTCACTTTAACGATCTTGCCTTCTTCTACCAGAATCATGAGCACATCCTTGGTCCGCCCCGAATCGAAATCGAGGTT
This sequence comes from Desulfococcaceae bacterium, assembly GCA_046541495.1. Lineage (GTDB taxonomy): Bacteria > Desulfobacterota > Desulfobacteria > Desulfobacterales > Desulfococcaceae > JAABSQ01. The sequence continues at coordinate 7,979 of JBKHDE010000027.1, read as the reverse complement.
TTTACCCAGTTCGGTAAAATAAGGCGGGGTCAAGCCGCTGTCGGCATAGGCATTCAGAATCTTCTGTTTAATATCGGCCTGGTCCGTGCCGAGGGTGATTCGGTGGGATGCCAGGCGTATCGTTTTCCCTTCCTGAACCACCGTGTCGGTTTTCAGCATCTGATTGAGGATGAGATTATACAGCTTGGCGCCCAAAAAGGGCGGCAATTTCGATTTCAGCTCCTCTTTGGACATGCCCGGTTTCAGCGGATGTTTCCGGTGATAACCGCTCAAAATCTCGGTTACCTGCCGAATCAGGTCTTCGAAAGCGCGGTGATGGATAAAAATGCGCTCTTCCTTATCGATCTGGATGATCTCTTTTCTGGATAAAAGGGCCTGGATGGCCTGCTGAAGCGGCTTTTCAGGAAGATTGGTCATGACCTTCAGCTGGGCGTAAGCCGCTCCCCGGTATCCCGATTCCGCCGCATGGTAGGCGACCAGCGGTTCCGGCGGCAGTTCCATCAGCTTTTTGAGGCCGTCAATGACCTTCGGCTGAAACCGCTTGTGCTTTCCGGGAACCGGATTGAGGATATACCCCCCGCCGATGGTCCGCACCGGGGAATAGCTGCGAACCACGTACCGGTCGTCCTTGACCAGCCCCACCGGCGTGTCCAGGCGAAGCTGGGCGACCGTGGTTTCACCGGGAGGGAGTTCATCGGTCTCCAGCAGAATGAGGTTGCCCGGGATTTCACTGGTCCCGGTATGGAGCCGCACCCGGGTGCGGTTTTTGATCGGTTTTTTATTGCTCTTCAGGTATTGGAAGGACACATCCAGCATATAACCGGGGAATAGCGCATCCGGGGCGGACAAGACATCCCCCCGGTTGACCGACCGTTTTTCCAGCCCCTGAAAATTGATCGCGGTGCGCATCCCGGCCTGAACCCGGCCCACGCTTTCGTTGTGGACCTGAATCCCTCGCACCTTGGCCGTCAATCCGGAGGGATACAGCATCACCGTCTCCCCCACTTCGACCTGGCCCGAGATCAGGGTACCGGTAATCACGGTGCCGAACCCCTTGATGGTAAACACCCGATCCACCGGCAGACGAAAAAGTCCGGTGGATGCGCGTTCGGGTACCGATTGGCTGATTCGGTCCAGGGTTTCGATGAAGGCCGGCATCCCCTCGCCCGTCTGGGCGGATACCGGCACCACCGGCTGATCCTCCAGAAAGGTCCCCCGCACGAACTCCCGAACATCCTCCATGACCAGCTCCAGCAGCTCCTCATCCACCAGATCGGTCTTGGTCAATACCACAAACCCGTGCCGAACCCCCAGCAGCATGCAGATTTCCATGTGCTCCCGGGTCTGGAGCATCACCCCCTCGTCGGCGGCGATGACCATGGCCACGATGTCGATGCCGGTGGCCCCGGCGACCATGTTTTTGACGAACTTTTCATGGCCGGGCACATCGACGATCCCCACATGCTGTCCGCTGGGCAGGTCGTAATAGGCAAACCCCAACTCAATCGTGATGCCCCGCCGTTGTTCTTCCTTGAGGCGGTCGGTATTGATGCCGGTGAGGGCTTTGATCAGGGTGGTTTTTCCGTGGTCGATATGGCCGGCGGTACCCAGTATGATTTTTTTGGATGGATTTTCGCTGATGGTGAATGACTCCGCTATCGGTTCGATTTTCTTTTTCGGAAATACTCCAGAAGATACGCCAGCCCGACCAGGAGTACACCCAACAGGATCACCGTGACGAGATCGAATTCCGGATGAAACACCCTGGCCAGAACGACCGCAATGGCCCCCCCGAGAATCGCCCGAATAATGAAAATATTAAATGGTCCCACAATCGTAACCCGTTAGGATGAATTCAGTTTTCATGATCATGGATTCAATATAATCGTTCACCCTTTCAGGGTCAACAACAAGTTTCAGAAGGGGAATCCGGTTTTCTTGAAAAAAATGGGGCGGACACGAAAAACCGCTTGAAATTTATTCGAAGGTTTGCTAATAAAGGGGTTCTTTCATGGTGGGTGTAGCTCAGTTGGTAGAGCACCAGGTTGTGGCCCTGGTGGCCGTGGGTTCAAGTCCCATCACTCACCCCATTTCAAATAAGACAGGACCGATGCGGATAGGTTATCGACGCAACAGTCCTTTCCGCCTGCGCCCGTAGCTCAGCTGGATAGAGCGCCGGACTTCGAATCCGTAGGCCGGGGGTTCGAATCCCTCCGGGCGTACCAGATAAAAAGGGTTTGGCCTTCATCGGCCAAACCCTTTCTTTTTGGCGGGGTTTTGGGTATCGCCCCTTTTTCTTCTCGAATTAAAACGCCGACCCGGCCCAACGGATTTTGTTCGAATCCCCCCAAAAACAAAAATGGCAGCGCTTCAAGATGAAACCCCGCCACGAAAAAAAAGCACCGGACTATTCAGTGCTCAGACTCAAGGGCCCAGGTGCAGAAAAAAGCAGGAACGAGGTTCAAGAGCCTCGGCCCTCATATTTCCCCCTTCAACAGCACCAAACCTGGTATGAAGTTGAAATGGCTATCCCGAGTAAAGAGCTTATACCCATATTGAAAAGCAGACGCTGCAATCCATATGTCATTTGTCGGGATCGGCGTGCCCCCCGCCCTCAGATTGTTCAATATCGATCCATAAAAATCAGCGGTTTCCTCATCTATCGGATGAAGAACCACCCGTGGAGAGTCCAGAAAAAAATGTAGTTCTTCCCGGTTTTGGGCCTCACGGGTACCGCCTTTGAACCCGGATAAAAGCTCGCCGATGCTGATGGCGGAAAAACCGATCCGGTCCATTTCTCTCAATGCATTCACGACCGCAGCATCCCCTTTCATGGCAAACGAATAGATGTTGGTATCGATCAATACCTTGGTCATCTCCATAGCTCCGGATCTAATTTCCGATCATGATCTATTTTCCCCTGGATTTCCTGGAATTCCTCATCATTCCATTTTCCGAATAATGCATCCAAATCATTATATTTACGGGTATATTTTTTGTTTTTTTTCAGGCCGAGACCTTCCCGGATAATATCCAGTGTCAGCTGATTAATACTTTTACCTTGCTCGGCTGCCGCGTATTTGAGTTTCTCGGCAACCTCGGGGTCCACACCCCTGATCGTGACCGCTTTCATGAACACCTCCTTTTCCGATGCCGATAAATAGATTCATTTTGCTATCATTTTATGACATCGGTTAGCAGTTGTCAAAAGGATTTTTAACAGTGCCCAGGTTCAAGTGCCCAGTTACAAGGAAAAGCAGGGCCAAGGGCTGAGGAGGAAGATAACCGGGCGAAAAGCCTTTTCTATTGTCCCGGGAGGTTCGTTTTCCGATGCTGAATCCGGTGTATTTTCTCTTACCTCAACCAGTGAACTCTCGCCTGTCAGGTTCAGTAAGGTCTGTGAGTCTGAGACCTTAGGGACGGGATGGATTGAGAAGCTAAAATATGTGATAACCAGAACTTCCGATTCCGGTTTTTGAGGCGTCTTGACCGAAATTCCGGAACTAGGATTTCCGTTTTTTCTATTCAAAACGTATTAAAATGGCATATTTCCAGGCATTTAGCATTCGGCATTTTTTTTGCTAAACAACTGCCAGTATTCAACCGTCTTTAAAGGAGATATGCAATGGGCTGGAAATTCTGGCAAAAGAACAGCGGCGGCGAAAAAACCCCGAAACTACCCCGACCCAAGGAATTGCCGAGCGGAGTCGGCCGTTATCTGGTCGTAGACCTTAAACGTGATCCCGACTGGGTCTGGAGCCTCAAATCGGTGTCCGTGCCGAAGGAGGGGTCCAAATCCGCCTTTTTCGTTCGAATTTACGATGACACCAGCGCCCTGGCCAAAGGCGTTTCGGTGAAAAACCATACCTCTCTGGATGATCATCCCGAACTCATTCTCTTTGAGGGATGGTATGACAAATATACTTGGGCCATGGAAATCAAAGAGAACAGTGAAAACCTCATCCAAACCCCCGCAGCTTAGACCGCAAAGCCTGGATACGCGGAATAGGAAAATGGTCTGAAATGAAACCAAAACGGTGTGAGGCGTGCGGAAATGAGTTTGAGCCGCCCGCCCACAAGGCCTCCAGAAAATATTGCGACCGCCCGGAATGCCAGGAGGCGAAGGTCCAAAAAAGAAAAACCCGGGAAAATGTTCGCAGAATTGCAAAACCGGACGACTGGGACCATCTTCCGGCCAAACCGCTTCGCAAAACGGCGATTCGTGCCTGCCGATCATGCGGCAAGGATGCGTATCCCAACTATTTTTTTTGTCCGGCCTGCCACCACCGGGTATGCGGCGGAGATTTGGAAGAATGCGGCCAATGGGAGGAAAATCTCTCCTGGTAGGTCGGCGATCCAATTTTATCCTCCTCGAAAGCCTTCCCGAATAACGAACCGGGTTTCACCGATATAACGGAGAAACCCGGTTTTCTATTTTAAATCAATCCCCTTGATTGGGTCAGTGGATCCGGGTCGGATGCACAGGTGCTCTTTTTCCATGGTCATCCCGGCCGCATCCGCCGCAAACAAATTCATGGCCGCCGGTTTGTCCTTGCACATATGCTTCCGGGTCTGCATTTGCAGGTCCGCAAAAACTGCATTTCTTTTGCCCTCCGCAGGAATGCACAAATGGACTGGGTCATGGGCGACAGCACCGCAATTTTGACAGGTGTATGCCATAGTAGACCTCCTGTATCCACGATTCTGTTTCGAGTGATGTTCATTCCTGCGCCGCTTGGATCTATAATATTCAGGAAACGCCGGAAGACGATCATGCCACCCGTTTTGCGAATTTCATCCGGCTTTACTTTCCCGCCGCCGGTGGTTTATGATGCGGAATCCATTCACGGGGAAACGATTTGAGGCATGGAGGTATGCATGGAATATGATCTGATCATACACAACGGGATTATCCTTACTGTCAATCCTGCTTTTGATATTCTCACCGAGGGCATCCTCTGTATTCGGGACGGCGTGATCGCATCGATTAATTCCGGCGATTCCGGAACCCCCCGGCCGTCGGCAAGGGAGATTATTGACGCCGAAGGCGGCATCATCATGCCGGGCCTTGTCAATACCCATACCCACTTGCCCATGTCCCTGTTTCGAGGCCTGGCCGATGACCTGCCGCTTCAGGAATGGCTGAATGAGCATATCTTTCCTGCGGAATCGACCCGAATCAATCCGGAATCGGTCCGATACGGCACATTACTGAGTTGCGCGGAGATGCTGTCGTCCGGAACCACGACTTGCTGTGACGGCTATTTTTTAGAAAAAGAGGTCGCCGAAGCGGTGATGGAGACCGGCATTCGTGCGGTACTGGGTCAGGGGGTGATCGACTTTCCGGCACCCGGGGTGCCCGATCCGACAAAAAACATTGAGACCGCCTCGGAGTTCATTGAAGCGTGGCTCGGTCGAAGCGATCGCATTACCCCATCGGTCTTCTGCCATTCGCCGTATACCTGTTCTGCAAAAACCCTGCAAAAAGCCAAAGCGATCGCCGCTGATAAGGGATTGTTATTCCAAATCCACGCGGCGGAGACCCGATCGGAATATGATCAAATGCTGGCGGAGAAGGGTCTGAGTCCGGTTCAGTACCTCAACCGATTGGGAATCCTGGATGAACGGACCCTGCTGGTCCATGCGGTATGGACCGATGAAGCGGATCGGGAGATCATCGCGGAACGGAAATCCAAGGTATCCCACAATCCGGAGAGCAATATGAAACTCGCCTCCGGCATTGCCGCCGTGCCGGAATTTCTGAAAGCGGGCATCACGGTCGGGTTGGGCACCGACGGGTGCGCCAGCAACAACAATCTCGATCTGTTTCGGGAAATGGACACGGCGGCAAAGCTCCACAAGGTCAACACCCTCGACCCCACGGTCATGGACGCCCGGACCGTGATTCGAATGGCGACCATCGAAGGCGCCAGGTGCCTGGGAATGGACCACCTGATCGGATCATTGGAGGTGGGCAAGCTGGCCGATATCATCATCATCGACACCGCGAAGCCTCACCTGGTGCCGATGTATCATCCCGAATCGCAGGTGGTGTATGCGGTTGCGGGGGGGGATGTGGGGAATGTGATTGTAGATGGTAAGGTGGTAATTGCCGATGGGAAGAGTAACACAGCAAATTATTGAGATGTACCCTTGCCGAAATCGGCGGAAAGATTTGAATTGTAAAACGGGTGATTCTGCTTTGAGAGCAGGACCACCCGTTTTTTTAACTCTAAGCCACTCTATGCTAAATTAAATTGCTATCCAGTGGAGATCCTCCACTGGATAGAGCATAATACTCAATTTGTACAGAGAGATACTTACTCATTCTCATCCGGTTCCCAGATCGCTCGCGTCATAATCAAATTGGAAATACCATTCTGGCTCGACTGCCACAACGGATTCCCGTTTTCCAGACCGGAGGAGGCTTTGTAAAGGGTAATGCCCTCTCCTCCGATCAACAGCGCCTTCGGACTGGTCGAATCACCTGAATCATCCGGAATCGCCGCCATGGCATGCTGCGCGAACAAGGTAGTGTCGGTCGGCGGGTTAAACTCGGGCAGGTTCTGGTTGGCTGGGTTCCAACTGCCAGTTCCGAAAGTGCCGTTGCTGTTTAACCTATGAACAAACACGTTTCCTGTAGCATGATCGAATTCATCGAAAATCGTGATTGCATACAGGTTGTTATTCTTCTCATCCACCAGAAGATCCTGGATATTGGTTCCTTCATCCCGGATGGTTCGGAAGGTGAAAAAATCGCCGATTTCAAACGGCACCGTCCCCGGCGTAATGGTAAAGCCCAAAACCCCGGGAATCGTATAGGGTTCCTCCTGATCAATGTCGTATCGCTGAGCCAATTCGCCGGTCGCGCTTCCGATGACTTTGAATACTTGGGGTTCCTCCAATATAACGGTCCATTCCTCCGAATCCGCTTCAGAAAAAACTTCTACGGCACTCATTGTGCCGGTTCCGGTATTTCCGGCATCAGGTTCAGGATCGGTTGCTCCAATTACTTCGCCTAAACCGGATATCTTTTGGGTCCAGTTATTTCCGCTGTCAGTACTTATCCACACCCCTGTTCCTTCTGTACCAGCATAAATGACATCGCCTTGCCCGATAGCGGGCGGATGAACCGCTATGGTTTTAACAAAATTGCCAGAAAATGAACCTGTTGGGCTCCAATTTTGACCATTATTTTCACTTTTGTATACTCCTGAATCTGTACCTGCATACAGGGTGTTTGATCCTGGTGCTTTTTCAATATCCATTACAGTCCTGTTAGATAAAACATTCGAATCAAACAGATCTTCTTCTGAACCTGAACAATAGATACCGTCTTGTTCTGTTCCAATACATATCTTTACATCTGATTCCAAAAGCGCGGGATCTTCATCAGTGAGTACTGGATCTTTTGGAACTTCAAAAGCAAGTACCGACAGAACCGGTGAAATTGGTTCATTGATGATGATTCCCTGCAAATGTGAACCTCCATTATCCCAAGTTCTTCCACCATTCATGCTACGATACAATCCTCCCTTTTCCGAATAGCCTGTTGCAGCATATACAATATTCGGATCTTGAGGATCTATTGCCACATCGTTCACGTAAGGATCAATCCAATTTTGCCCAGGTACGGTGGGATCTCTGGTTACATTTTCCCAGTTTATCCCTGCATTGGTCGACTTGTAAATTCCGCCTCCATTCGTCCCTGCGAAAACGATGTTTGATTCCACCGCAAAAGAAGTCACATGCGTTGTTGAAGCACCGGTGGTTTTCGCGGTGACGGCATAGGTAGTCCCATCCGGGGCATTGTTGATGGTTGTTGAGGCGATCCCGTCAAGGGTTTGGGCACTTCCGGGTATCGGTATACCGGAAGTGGAACTGAAGCTGATCAGGGTGTCATCCGGTACCGGATTACCTGAGCTATCCCTGACAATGGTTGTGAATTGGTCTGTTCCCGGAGGATCTTGTTCAATATG
>JBKHDE010000026.1:0-29711 GCA_046541495.1 Desulfococcaceae bacterium | reverse complement strand
ACCATCTGCGTCATCATTTCCATCAGGATTATCTGCGGTTCAGACAACCAAAATCGAAGAAAAAAACAAATACGAGGAGACCCCATGAAAGACAGACTGAACCTCAAATTGCACCGGGACCCGATTCATCAGCATTCGATCCTCTGACTTATGCCCATCGACATCATCATCGTTTTCGCCCTGGTGATCCTGGCCCTGATCCTCTTTGCATCGGAGATCCTTTCCTTCGACGTCGTGGCGCTGACGATCATGACCATCCTGATGCTCACCGGGATTCTGACCACCGAGGAGGGGTTGTCCGGGTTCAGCAACCCGGCCACCATCACCATCGGGGCCATGTTCGTGGTCAGCGAGGGCATCCGGCGGACCGGAGCGCTGGAGATCGTGGGGAACTGTTTCAGCGCCCTGGGCAACCTCAATTACTGGTTCGCTCTGGCATTGATGATGCTGATCATTGCGGTCGTCTCTGCTTTCATCAACAACACCGCAGCGGTGGTGATCTTCATCCCGGTAATCATGTCCACGGCCCGGGAGATGGGGGTGAGCCCGTCCAAACTGCTCATGCCGCTCTCCTTCGCTTCCATGTTCGGCGGGGTCTGCACCCTTATCGGCACCTCCACCAACATCCTGGTCAGTTCCATCGCCAAAGACAACGGCCTGGAGGGATTCGGCATGTTCGAGTTCACCCCTCTGGGCCTGATCTTCCTGGCCGCCGGGTTCGCCTTCCTTTTTACCGTGGGGCTTCGATTGATCCCCGCCCGCCGGAAGGACGAGAACCTGACGGACAGCTTCGAGATGAAGGAATACCTCGCGGACATCACCCTGGAGGAGGCATTCGACGGGGAAGGCAAAACCCCCGATGAAATCGTCCGGGACTGGGATGTGGATGTGGATGTGCTTCGGGTGTTCCGGAAGGGAAAAGCGCCCGGTACACAGCGCTGCCAGACGGCCCTGGAAGTGGGGGATGTCCTGCACGTCCGCGGCAACCCCCGGGAACTGGACAAACTGATCCGAACCGAGGCCATCTCGCTGAATCCGCCCCGGGAATGGGGCGACCGGCATCTGACCGAAGAGGATTACGCCCTGGTGGAGGGGGTCATCTCGCCGGATTCGGAACTGGCCTCCAAAACCATCGGGGAGATCAACTTCCCGGAACGGTTCGGGGCCATCGTGCTGGGCATCCGGCACCGCGGGGAACTCCAGCACGAAAAACTCGAGAAGATTCAGCTGGCGGGCGGAGATTCGCTTCTGCTGACCGTCGGCTACGACCAGCTGCCCAATCTCAGAAACGATCCGTCTTTCGTTTTTGTCTCCGACCTGAGCATCACCGACTACCAAAAAAACAAGATGCCCCTGGCCATTGCCATCCTCGTCGGGGTGGTGGGCGGCGCTTCGCTGAATCTGGCGCCCATCGTGGTCACAGCCGCCGCCGGCGCGATTCTGCTCATCATCACCGGATGCGTGACCAGCCGCCAGGCCTACCAGGCCATCAGCTGGAAAGTGCTGTTTCTGCTGGCCGGGGTCATCCCCCTGGGAACGGCCATGAGCAAAACCGGGGCGGCCCGGATGCTGTCGGATTTCATTCTGGAATCCCTCGGCCAATGGGGCCCGCAGGCGGTGCTGTCGGGGTTTTTCCTCCTGACCATGTTGTTGACCTGCATGATCTCCAACCAGGCCACCGCCGCCATGCTGGCGCCCATCGCCATCCAGGCGGGCGGTCAGATGGAGGTGAACCCGGAGCCGTTTCTGATGGGAATCACCTTCGCGGCCTCTCTCAGCTTTATGACCCCCATGGGATACCAGACGAATACCCTGATCTACGGCCCCGGCCAATACAAGTTTACGGATTTCACCAAGGTGGGGGGCTGGCTCAACCTTATTTTCTGGATCATCGCAACGATGATGATCCCTATTATCTGGACGTTTTAGAAACTGAAAACAAGACGTCGCGACCTGCGCGATCGTCTCATCGACAACGCAAGACAACAGAAAGAAAGGAACCCTATAATGAAAGAAGCAGTCATCGTCAGTGCGGTGCGAACACCGCTCGGCGCATTCAACGGTTCCCTGGCGCCTTTGGGGGCCACGGAATTGGGCGGTATGATTATTCAGGAAGCAATCCGGCGGGCCGGGATCGACAAATCGGAGGTGAACGAGGTTCTGATGGGGCAGGTGCTGCCCTGCGGGTACGGCCAGAATCCGGCCAAGCAGGCGGCGGTCAAGGCGGGGCTGCCCTGGGAGGCGGAGTGCATTACGGTCAACAAGGTCTGCGGATCGGCCCTGAAGACGGTGATGCTGGCGGCCCAGGCGGTGCAGCTGGGGGATGCCGAGGTCTGCGTGGCCGGCGGCATGGAATCGATGACCCAGGCCCCCTACTATCTGGAAAAGGCCCGGTGGGGTTACCGCATGGGTCCGGGCACCATGCAGGACCATATGATCCATGACGGGCTGTGGGACATCGTCAATGATTTTCATATGGGGATGTCCAATGAGATCTGCTCGGAAAAATACAATGTCTCCCGGGAAGATCAGGACCGGTATGCGGCCGAATCCTACCGGCGGGCGGTAGCCGCCATCGAGGAAGGCCGGTTCGATAAGGAGATCATGCCGGTGCCGGTTCCCCAGCGCAAGGGAGAACCCAAAATTTTCGACCGGGATGAATGCCCGCGGGAGACCTCCTATGAGTCGATGGCCAAAATGGCGCCGGCCTTTCAGAAGGGCGGGGTGGGCACGGCCGGAAACGCCTCGATCATCAGCGACGGGGCCTCGGCGGTGGTGGTGATGTCCCGGGAAAAGGCCGAGGCACTGGGGTGCGAAATCCTGGCCACCATCGGGGCCCAGGCCTCCGTCGGCATTGAAATGAAATACGTGCTGGTGGCCCCGATCTGGGCCATTCCCAAGGTTCTCAAAAAAGAGGGCATCGGGATGGGAGACGTGGATCTGTTCGAGATCAACGAGGCCTTCAGCGGAACGACGGTGGCCATTCTCAAGGAGCTCGACCTGAATCCGTCCCGGGTAAACATCAACGGCGGGTCGGTGGCCCTGGGCCATCCCATCGGCGCCAGCGGATGCCGGGTGCTGGTCACCCTGATCCATGAAATGATTCGAAGCGACAAGAAGATCGGCCTGGCCTCCCTCTGCCTCGGCGGCGGCGAAGCGGTGGCCCTGATCGTGAAACGATAATCGAGATCTGAACAGGTAAAAAGGAGCGGATATGGATATCAAGACTTTCGGCGTCATCGGCGCGGGACAGATGGGAAACGGCATCGCCCAGGTGGCGGCCGTGAGCGGTTTGAACGTGATCATGAACGACATTCAGGAGGAGTTCGTTCAAAAGGGCCTCGACAACATCACCAAGCTGCTGACCAAGGGCGTAGACAAGGGCAAAATCAGCGCGGATGAAAAGGACGCGGTCCTGGGCCGGATTCGAACCAGCACCGACATCAAGGACATGGCCGACGCCGACTTCGTGGTGGAGGCGGCGGTGGAGCGGGAGGATCTCAAGTTCAAGATCTTCAAGGACCTGGACGAGATCTGCCGGCCCGAGGTGATTCTGGCCACCAACACCTCCTCCATTCCCATCGGGCGGATCGGGGCCCGGACCGGGCGGCCCGACAAGGTGATCGGCATGCATTTCATGAACCCGGTGCCGGTGATGAAACTGGTGGAGGTGATTCGGGGCCTGGCCACTTCGGACGAGACCTTCAACACCACCTGGAACCTCTCGGAAAAATTCGGCAAGACCCCGGCCGAGGCCAATGATTATCCCGGATTTATCGCCAACCGGATTCTGCTGCCCATGATCAATGAGGCGGTCTACTGCCTGTTTCACGGGGTGGGCAAGCCCGAAGACATCGATACCGTGATGAAGCTGGGGATGAACCATCCCATGGGCCCCCTGGCCCTGGCCGACCTGATCGGGCTGGATACCTGTCTGGCCATCATGGAGACCCTGCACGACGGGTTCAAGGATTCCAAATACCGCCCCTGCCCCCTGCTTCGCAAGTATGTGGAAGCCGGCTGGCTCGGCCGAAAGACGGGTCGGGGATTTTACGACTATTCATAAGGAGGACCCATGCCAGCGAAAAAGTCCGACAAAATGACGCCGGTGGGAAAAAAGATCAAGAAAATCCGGCTGGACAAGAGCTTTACCCTGGAACAGATCGCCAATGAAACCGGGTATTCCACCGACTATCTCAAGGCGGTGGAGGCCGGGGAAGAACGGCCCCCGGTGGGGGCGCTTCTTCAGATCGCCCGGGCCCTGGAGATCGATTCCGGTTTTTTTCTGCGGGAGCAGGAGACCGCCATGCAGACCCGGGTGAGCGAGTACACCAAACGGACCAAGGAGTATGCCTATGAAACCCTGACCCCGGGAGCCGAAAACAAACACCTGAAGGCCTTTCGGGTCTCCATCGATCCCCGGCAGGAGCACACCGGGGTGGGATACCAGCACGAAGGGGAAGAGTTCAACTATGTGCTGTCCGGCAAGGTGGAGGTCATCGTAGGCGATCACGTCAATACCCTCAAGGCGGGCGAATCCCTTCATTTCAACGCCAGCATCAAGCACCAGCTGCGGAACATCGGGGATGAGGCCGCGGAGCTTCTGGTGGTGATCTACTCCCCCTAGATCTACCCCCCCTATATCTACTCCATGGACGGATAGGACGACGGGCCGGTCAGGGAAGCAGGGAGAGGACAAAACCGAATGCGGACAACCTGGAGAATGATTTATGTCTTTTTATAAACTAACCGATGAACAACTGATGATTCAGAGCATGGTCCGGGAGTTTTCGCGGAAGGTGGTGGCGACCACCGCCGCGGAGCGGGACCAGACCAAGGAATTCCCGGCCGAGAACCTTAAACAGATGGGAGAGCTGGGCCTCATGGGGATGATGGTGCCGGTGGAGTACGGCGGCGAAGGGGCGGATACGGTAAGCTACGTGCTGGCCCTGTCCGAGATCGCCTATTCCTGCGCATCCACGGCGGTGGTGATGTCGGTGCACAACTCCATCGTGTGTGAAAGCATCGTCAAATTCGGCAACGACGCTCAGAAGAAAAAATACCTTCCCCGGCTCACGGATGCCGAGATCATCGGGGCCTTCGCATTGACCGAGCCCCATGCCGGCTCCGACCCGGTCTCCCAGTCCACCACCGCGGTCCGGGAAGGCGACCATTACATCCTCAACGGCACCAAGCGGTTCATCACCACCGGCAAGAACTGCGGCATGGTGATCGTCACCGCCAAGACCGACGAGGAGGCCCGCCACAGGGGGATCAGCGCCTTTCTGGTGGACAGGGACTCTCCCGGTCTGGCGGTGGGCCATGTGGAAGACAAGATGGGGCTGCGGGCTTCGGACACCACCGACCTGATCTTCGACAACTGCAAGGTGCCGGCCGAAAACATTCTGGGCAAGGAGGGCGACGGCTTCAAGATCGCCATGACCGGCCTGGACGGCGGCCGCATCGGGATCGCGGCCCAGTCGGTGGGGGTGGCCCGGGCGGCTTTAGACGCCGCGGTCAAGTACACCAAAAAACGGGACCAGTTCGGCCAGAAGGTCTCCAAATACCAGGGCATCCGCTGGGCCGTGGCCGAAATGGCCACTGAAATCGAGGCGGCCCGGCAGCTGATGTTTTCGGCCGCAGCCATGAAGGACCGGGGGGACCGCTACACCATGCAGGCATCCATGGCCAAGCTCTTCGCCTCGGAGATGGTCAACCGGATCACCGGCCGGTGCCTTCAGCTTCACGGCGGGTACGGATTCACCAAGGATTATCCGGTGGAGCGGTTCTATCGGGACGCCCGGGTCTTCACCATCTACGAGGGGACCTCGGAGATTCAAAAGATCGTCATCTCCAACAACATCTTCAAGGACAAGCGAAAGCCGTAATCCACAAATTCGATCGGAAGGGTGCATTTTCATGTCCATTCAATTGATCGCCCGGGAACTCTACCGCCTGATTCGGGAGGTGGAAGCCCTGGAAAAAGAGATTGCGGCGGCCCCGCACGCGGACCGCGAGGAATTGAAGGACCGACTGCGCAGGCTCAAGGCGGAGCGGGACAGAATGCGCCGAATGGTCGACGGCGGCAAGGAGGCGCCGTCTTACCCCGCCCGATTCCGCTGAAACCGGTCGGTGTCGAAAAAAAAGAACTTCCTGAAAAAATGTGCGTCATGGTTTGACAACCGGCGGCAAGTCGGATATGAGGGGATTTGCGGCGGACGTCACGCAGCAGTGAGGGGCCGGCCTCTGAAAGGCCCGGCCCTTTTTTTCAGTTGCACACCGCCTTTCTTATAAGGTAGAAGTGAAGAGCGGTATCATCGGATGGAAAATTATTAGGAAGGCCGGCGTCTGAGGAGACATCCGGCAGGGGGATGATTCAAAGGGGTCGTCTCTTGATTTCAGTCAGACCACTAACTCTAAAAAGGAGGAACAGATGAACAAATCCGAACTGATCGAGGCGTTGGCCAAAGAGACCGAGCTTTCCAAGAAAGACGCCGGCGGCGCCGTCGACGGGCTGCTCAAGATCATCAAACAGACCCTCGGGGCCGGCAAAGACATTCAACTGACCGGTTTCGGTCGTTTCTATGTGGACGAGCAGAAAGAACGCAAGGGCCGCAACCCTCAGACCGGCGCCGAAATGACCATCCCGGCCAAGAATGTGCCGAAGTTCAAACCGGGCAAGGAACTCAAAGACACGGTCAACTAGTTTGAAAGGGGGGAGTCGGCCCCATGCTCCCCCGTTTTCATATCAGGGGCCGTTCAGTCGGTGAAAAACCTCCGAGGACCTCTTCTTACACATCGACCGGCTGGTGGACAAGACCCGGCAGGTGGATGAGAAATTCCGGTCCATTATCGGCCGAATTCATGGGGCTTCGGGCCGGGCCTCGGAAAAGGTGGACACCACCGACCAGATCCTGGACCGGGTCTATCGAATCTCCCAGCAGAGCCATATCCTGAGCGTCAACGGGTCGGTGGAAGCGGCCCGGGCCGGCGGCGTCGGGCTCGGATTCGCGGTGGTGGCCCAGGAGATGGCCGGCCTGGCTCGGGATACCAAAAAGACCGCGCAGGAGATTCAGGATCGGCTCGGGGCGGTTCACGAGGCGATTCAGGAGGTCACCGATGCGGTGGCCCGAAGCCTCGATATTGCCGATGCCCACCAGACCGACATCGAAGACATGAACCGGATGATCGCCACTTTAAAGGATTCCGTCAAAGGCCTTTCGGATCTCTTCGGAGATTAGCGCTTCAGGAAGTTCCCTTCTTTTTTCTGATCACATCGATCAGGCTCCCTTCAAGGATCATATCGACCTGCCGGGGACTCATGGTGTGGACCGCTTCGAATCGAAGGCCCTGCGTGATGTTTTCCACGGTCACCCGGTCTCCCGCCTGAATCGTCTGTCGCACATCGGGAATGCGCAGCACATCCTCGGCTTCGATTCGGGCCCAGTCGGCCGGGTCGTTAAAGGTGAGCGGCAGGATACCGAAGTTGACCAGGTTCTGCCGGTGAATTCGGGCGAAACTCTTGGCGATGACCGCCTGCACCCCTAAAAACCGGGGGCCCAGTACCGCATGCTCCCGGCTGGAGCCCTGACCGTAGTTGTCGCCGCCCACCAGCAGAGAACCGCCCTCCTTGTACTTCAGGGCCCGATCGTAATAGGATTCGTCCACCCGGCTCAAGGTGAACTTGCTGATCTCCGGAATATTGCTTCGATACGGCAGGATCTTGGAGCCGGCCGGCATGATCTCGTCGGTGGAAATGTCGTCTCCCATCTTGAGCAGGACCGGCCCCTCGATGGTATCCGGAATGGGCATGAACGGCGGCAGGGGCTGAATATTGGGCCCCTTTTCCAGCTCGGTCTGCTCCCCGGCCGGAACCGGCGGAACCAGCATGTCCCAGTTCACCCTGAGCTGCTCCGGCTCCGAGAACCGGGGGTAATCCATTTCCAGTGTGCGGGGATCGGTGATTACCCCGGTGAGGGCCGATGCCGCGGCGGTTTCGGGACTGCACAGGTAGACCTGGTCGCCTTTGGTGCCGGAACGGCCCGGAAAATTCCGGGGAACGGTGCGAAGGCTGATCCCGCCGCTGGCCGGGGCCTGGCCCATGCCGATGCAGCCGTTACAGCCGGGCTGATGCACTCTGGCGCCGGCGTGGACCAGTTTTTCCATGAGCCCGAGATCGATGAAATTTTCCAGGATCTGACGAGAGGCGGGGTTGATGTCCAGGGAGACCCGGTCGTGGACCTGTTTTCCTTCCAGCATCAGGGCCGGCACCGCCATATCCCGCAAGCCGGGGTTGGCCGAGGAGCCGATATAGGCCTGGTTGATTTCGAGGCCGGCCACCTCGGTCACCGGTACCACGTTGCCGGGGCTCGACGGCTTGGCGATGAGCGGTTCGATCTTGAATAAATCGATCTCGTCGTGAAGATCGTATTCACACCCTTCGTCCGCCAGAATCTCTACAAAATCCTTTTCCCGGCCGTTGGCACTCAAAAACCGCTTCACCGCATCATCCGACGGAAATACGGTGGTGGTGGCGCCCAGCTCCGCCCCCATGTTGGCGATGACGTGGCGGTCCATGGCGGTGAGGGTGTCGAGGCCGGGACCGTAGTATTCGATGACCTTGCCGAACCCGCCGTCCACCCCGTGCCGCCGAAGCATCTCCAGGATCACGTCTTTTGCGCTGCACCAGTCGGGCAGTGCGCCGGTGAGCTTCACCCCCATCACGCTCGGCATTTTGAGGTAAAAAGGTTCACCGGCCAGGGCCAGGCCCACATCCAGCCCCCCGGCGCCGATGGCCAGCATCCCCAGGGCGCCGGCCGAGGGGGTGTGGCTGTCGGAGCCCAGCAGGGTCTTGCCCGGAATCCCGAAATGCTCCATGTGGACCGGATGGCTGACCCCGTTGCCGGGTCGGCTGTACCAGAGCCCGAATTTTCGACAGGCGCTGCGAAGAAAGAGATGGTCGTCGGCGTTTTTATAATCGAGTTGAAGCAGGTTGTGGTCCACATACTGGGCAGAGAACTCGGTCTTCACCCGGGGAATGTTCATGGCCTCGAACTCGAGCATGACCATGGTGCCGGTGGCGTCCTGAGTCAGGGTCTGGTCGATCTTCAGGCCGATGTCGGCGCCGGGAACCATCTCCCCTTCCACCAGATGGGATTGGATCAGTTTTCGGGTGACGTTTTGGGTCATGGGCCCACCTTCCTTTCATTCGCCGGACCGGTGGTCTCTGCACAAAGCCCGGAGAGAATAGCATGGCGTTCTTTTATGCCGGCCCGGCCGGCCGGAAAAATGACATCCGACTCATCCTGCAGGCCGGATGGACGAAAAAGCGCCGAATGCCCGCCCGATTGAGAACGGGCAGCACAAAGGAATGGTCAGGAAAAGACATGGCCGTGCGGATGATCGATTCAAATGATTACCCGGTAAAGCGGGGGCGCCCAATAATCAAAACTATGTATAGATCCGTTCGAATGCCTGTATTTTTGAGCGTCCACGGTGAGGTGCTTGAACATCCGCCGCCCCCAAAGTTCCTTCGGCGGCCTTGCCGGCCAGGCGGGGCAGGTTTCCCTCAAAGCCCCAGACATTGATGATGTGCTCGGTTTCCATTCCCGGGGAGCAGGCGTCCCGCATGGTGGCGGCCACCGACCCGGGTGGTATTGCCATGAGGTATTTTTTGGTTTCAAAGCAAATAGTGTCTTGGCTAAACGGCGCTTTTCTGATATGTCTTTCAAATGAATGAGATTCAATGTTTGACGGGTAGATATTTATTGCTACAGGTGAGCAGATAGCATAAACAATTCCACTTCAACGGCTAAAGGATAGGACAGCCCGAGGACAATCTGATTTTGAGATATATATGACGAATTTAACCGTTTCAGAAGTTACGCTTACCTTCGGCGGGTTGCATGCCCTCTCTTCCGTCGACATGACAATTCAACAGGGGCTGATCACTTCGGTAATCGGGCCCAACGGCGCTGGAAAAACCAGCATCCTGAATTGTATTTCCGGCTTTTATCATCCCACCAAAGGGGAGATACATTACGGCGACCGCCGGCTTACACGCGCATCCCCCCACCAGGTATCGAATATGGGCATTGCAAGAGCCTTTCAGAATCTGGAACTCTTCAGAGGGCTTTCGGTTCTCGACAATCTCATGCTGGCCCGACACCAGAAACTTAACTACAACCTGCTGCAGGCGTTCCTTTTTATCGGCAAGGCATCGAGATCGGAGGCTGAAAACCGAGAGCATGTGGAGAGGGTGATCAATTTTATGGAGCTCGAGCCGTACCGGAAGACGGTGGTCGGAAATCTCAGTTATGGGGTTCAGAAACGGGTGGAGGTGGCCCGCGCGCTGACCTTGGCGCCCGAATTTCTGCTGCTGGATGAACCCATGGCGGGCATGAACATCGAGGAAAAAGAAGACATCGTTCGTTTTATCCTCGATATCAAAAAAGAATGGGAAATCACGATTGTTTTGGTGGAACACGATTTGGGCGTTGTGATGGATATTTCGGATCAGATTTACGTGCTCGATTTCGGGGAAGTGATCGGCGCCGGTAAACCGGCGGAGGTGGCTTCAAACAAAAAAGTAATCGAGGCCTATATCGGAGAAGAGTAAATTACGCATGGAAAACAGAGACCATTTGCTGCAGTATACGATCCCCCAGTTGATGCGGTGGCGGGTTCAAACGAGTGGAGACAAGATCGCCCTTCGGGAAAAAGATTTCGGTCGCTGGATCAGCCATTCTTGGGATCGCTTCAATGATTTTACCCGAAAAACAGGCCTTGGTCTGAAAAAAATCGGTTTTCAAAAAGAAGACAAGATTGCCATCATCAGTGACAATATCCCGGAGGTGCTGTATCTGGCCATCGGCGCCCAGGCGATCGGCGGCATCTCGGCCGGAATTTATCAAACCAGCCTGCCGGAAGAAATCGGCCAAATCCTCGATTATCTGGACGTCAGCGTGGTGTTCTGCAACGACCAGGAACAAGTCGACAAAGTCATAGAAATCAGGGACCAAATCCCCAAAGTCAAGAAGGTGATTTTCGAAGATCCCCGTGGGATGCGAAGTTACAAGGCCGACCGCTGGTTCATGGATATCGAGGATTTATACAAGCTGGGAGATGAAACCCACCGAGAATCGCCGGATCTTTTCGAGAAACTTGTGGATGAGGGAAAGCCGGACGACGTCTGCCACATCTGTCTGACTTCCGGCACCACGGGGTTGCCCAAAGGGTCCATGCTGACCCATCGCAACTACATCAATATGGGGCTGCAGCTGACCGAGGTCGATCCATTGGAAGATACGGACGAGTATGTCTCTTTTCTGCCGTTTGCATGGATCGGCGAACAGATGAATTCTTTTGGGGTGGCAATGGCCACGGGCATTGCGGTGAATTTTCCGGAATCCGTAGAAACGGCCATGGAAGACCTGAAAGAGATCGGCCCGCACTTCATGTTCGGTGCGCCACGGATCTATGAAACCATTCGTTCACAGATCTGGCTGAAAATCGACGAATCTTATTGGCTCAACAAACTGTTTTACAACTATTTCATGGTAATTGGAGAAAAGGCGGCGCAATACCGGATGATCGGCAAAAAGATGCCGATTATGCTCGGGTTGCGGGCATGGCTTGGCAAGCAGATCATTTTCCGTCCGCTGGTCAATCAGATCGGCTTTCTCCGGTTGCGGAGGGCGTACACCGGCGGCGCCGCTCTCGGCCCCGAGTTGTTTACCTTTTATCAGGCCATCGGCGTCAATCTGAAGCAGATCTACGGGCAGACCGAGATCGTGGGGATTGCCTATATGCATCGGGATGGTGACGTGAGACCCGATACGGTGGGAAAGCCGCTCCCCAAAACGGAATGCATGATTTCTGAAAAAGGGGAGATTTTGTCTCGTTCCGATTCGGTGACGGTCGGATATTACAAAATGCCGGAGAAAACCGAGGAGCTGCTCGAAAACGGCTGGCTTCATTCCGGGGATGCCGGGTACATCGACGAAAACGGCCATCTGGTGGTAATCGACCGGGTCTCCGATGTCATGCATAATCGCAACGGGGAGATGTTCAGCCCCATGTTTCTGGAAAACCGACTGAAGTTCAGCCCTTACATCAAAGAGGCGGTGATTTTCGGTGATCAAAAAGAGTATGTAGCGGCCCTCATCAACATCGATCCGATTGTTATGGGGAAATGGGCCGAAGACAGGGGGATTTCCTTTTCCACGTTCATGGATCTTTCGGCAAAACCGGAGGTGGCCGAACTGATTCGCGGAGAGGTTGCCAACATCAATGGCAACGCCGAGCAGGAGCATTTCAAGATCCACAGGTTCGCACTTTTATATAAGCTTTTGGACGTGGATGACGGGGAGTTGACGAAAACCGGCAAGATCCGGAGAAAATTCGTGCGGGAAAAATACAAGGATCTCTATGAGTCCTTGTACGACGAGGATGTGGAAGAAAAAACCGTGGAAGCTTTTTACCAATATCAGGACGGACAGACGACCACGGTGAAAACCAAGATTCGTTTCTACACAATGGAAGAGGTCTGATGAGCTATTTTTTTCAACTCGTGGTCAGTGGTATTGTCGTTGGATCTATTTACGCGCTTTCGGCATTGGGCTTTGTACTGATCTACAAGTCGAGCCGTGTATTGAACATCGCACACGGCCAGATCATCGCCGCGGGCGCTTTTATCACCTATGCTCTCACGGTATGGGCGCACCTGCCGATCCTGCTTTCTTTCTTTCTCAGCATGATCATCACATTCTTTCTTGCCATGAGTGTGGAAAGGGTGTTTTTACGGAGACTTATCGGGGAACCGATTATTTCGGTCATCATGGTGACCATCGGTCTTATGTCGATCATCGATGGCATCATCTACCTGACGCCATTCGGCTCGGAGAACTTTTCGTTTCCGACCTTCCTTCCCACCACGCCGATCACCTTTGGGGGTGTATCCATTTCCTACACGCAACTGGTAGGGGTGATCATCACCTTTGTCCTCATCGGGGTGTTTTCTTGGTTTTTCAAGAAATCAACGATTGGCATCTCCATGCGCGCCGTCTCCGATGATCAACTGGCCTCCATGTCCATCGGCATTTCCGTGCCCAGAGTGTTCGGGTTGGCCTGGGCTACCGCCGGTCTGAGCGCCGCGGCCGCCGGAGGCATCATCGGCAACATCACCGGCTTGAATTTCGACACGCTGCACGCATTCGGCATCATCGTTTTTCCGGTGGTCATTCTCGGCGGGCTGGATTCGATTCTGGGCGCGGTCGTGGCCGGCATTATCATGGGACTCATTCAACAGTTCGCCAGTGGCTACCTGGACGGTACCTGGGGTCTCTTCGGCACCGCTCAGGTGCTGCCGTATATCATATTGTTGATCATCCTTCTTTTTAAACCCCACGGCTTATTCGGCATACACGAAATCGAACGGGTGTAATCCATGTCAGCGAATCGTTGGTTAGCCACAGGCAATTATTTCGCCACCTACAGAGATGAACAGCGTATTTTCGCCACCAATCTCGATCGGTTGATCTTTACGGTCTTTCTGATCAGTCTGTTTGTCTGGCCCTTTTTTCTGGAGTTGAACAACAAGTACATGCTCGTCATAGACAATATCCTGGTGGCGGTGATCGCCGTCCTCGGATTGAATCTTGTTACCGGTTTCGCCGGCCTGATCTCCATCGGTCATGCCGCTTTTGTGGGGGTAGGGGCTTATACCATTGCCGGCTTTGCCAGGGTTATAGGCGATGGGCATATTCTGATCACCCATGCCTGGCCTCTGATGATTCTGCTGTCCGGATGCGTCGGCGCGGTTTTCGGCGGGATTGTGGGGCTGCCGGCCTTGCGGCTAAAGCATCTCTACCTTGCCATCGCG
This sequence comes from Desulfococcaceae bacterium, assembly GCA_046541495.1. Classification (GTDB taxonomy): domain Bacteria; phylum Desulfobacterota; class Desulfobacteria; order Desulfobacterales; family Desulfococcaceae; genus JAABSQ01. The sequence goes on along the minus strand of JBKHDE010000026.1, from coordinate 15,829 downwards.
ACACTTTCCTTTCAGATGATATTTGAATGGACCATCAATTTCATGGATTTCTTCAATCAGGGCCAGACCATATTCGTAGGGCGGGTTTTCTGGTTCACCGGTGAAGTGGGGCGAAGAGAGCATTACCTATTCTGGTATTACGCGCTTTTGGTTGCTATCGTTATTTGCGGTTTCGCGGTTAGAAATCTGTTGCGGACCCGGTACGGCCGGTGCCTGGTGGCGGTAAGGGATAATGACCGGGCCGCCGACGCCATGGGAATGCACCCGGGATTCACAAAAGTGTATGCCTTTGGACTTGCCGGATTTTTTGCCGGCATCGCGGGTTCCATGCATGCCTATTTGTACCGCGGCGTAGGCTTGGAATCCTTTACCCTGCATGAATCCATCACCTATCTGGCGATGGGGATCGTGGGGGGGCTTGGAACCCTGACCGGCTCGTTTTTTGGTCCGGCTGCAATCAAAATTTTGGATTTGCAGGTGGAAAACCTATCTGAATGGGCGGGCGCATATTTGCCGGCCACACAGAATCTGGCGACCGCGTTGCGTCCGTTGAGCTTCGGTCTTGTCATTGTTCTTTTTCTCATGTTTGAACCGCGTGGAATCGCCAATTGGTGGCGTATCGCGCGTTCTTATCTGAAACTGTGGCCGTTCAGATACTAAGGGGCCTCGCCGCCGGCCGGCGATTGGGTGGCGGTTGACGTTATTTGTTTTATATGCCCGATCTCGAGTTTACATGCACAAAGTCCGACTCACTAAAACGCGTCAAACTCACTAAAGGAGGAAAAATGAAATTAAACAAGCAAAGCATGTGGATAATCGTAGCAGTGGTGGCGTTCATGCTGGCGATGCCTGTTCAGACAATGGCGGGAGAAGTTTACAAACTCGGTCTGTCCCTTGCCATCACCGGACCCACTTCCGATGCCGGCAATCCGTATGCAAAAGGAGTGGAAGATTACTTTCGGTATGTAAATGACATGAAGCTGCTCGGAGACGATAAAATCGACTGCACGATCCGGGACGATCAGTACAGAAACGATGTGACCAAGCGGAATTTCGAGGAGTACCTGGATGAAGGGATCGTCTTTTATCTGAATTATTCCACCGGCAGCACCCTGGCGCTGAAACGGGACTTTGAAGAAGAGAAAATGCCGGTACTGCCCGCGTCCTATCACGCCGGCAACATAGAAGACACCGATTATGTATTTCTGCCCATCGCCTCGTATTCCGCCCAGTCCATAGGGCTTGGCGAATACCTGGTCAACAACCACAAGGGCAAAACCCCCAAGGTGGCGATGTTCATCCATCCGTCCGCTTTCGGCCGAGGGCCGGTTGACGATGTGAAAAAAGCGATAGCCGCCGGACTCGACATGGAGATAGTGGAAGTCGTGGAACATGGTGAAAATCTCGACAACACCGCAATGCTTCAGCGGCTTATGAGCAAAGGGGTTCAATATCTGATCAGTCATACGGTGCAGAGCCCGGTCGCCACCATGCTCAGAGATGCCTCCCGTCTCGGTCTTGTGGCCACGTCTTTTGGAGAAGAGGGCAAATTAACCATGTTGGGCGCCCATTACACCGGCGGCAACGATCTCGTGGCATTGGCCGGATCCTCTGCGGAGAATTTCTACTGGGTCACTTCCTACAACATCACATCCGAGCCGGGTGTGGGCACCGATGCGCAGCTCGCTTTGGCCAAAAAGTATGGTCGTGACGAAAAAGCCGCCCATTCTCACAACTACGCCGGTGGCATAAATGTAGCCCAGTTGGCCACGGAATGTATTTTGCGAGCCAAAGCCAAAGGGAAAAAAATCAACCGAGAAACCCTTTATCAGGAACTTTTGGAGATGAACGGCATCAGCGCCTTTTATCCGGTTACCACCGTGGGGCCGGTAACCTTCTCGGAAGGCGACCAGCAGGGGGTAGACACCCTGCAGCTCTATTCGGTGCAAAACGGGGTGTTTCGTTCCGTGGGGACACCGTTCATTCCGGAGTACACCGGGAAAATCAAATAATCGTTGTCCGGATGATCCATACGGATCCCGCTGAAAGACCTGCCCCGCGCCGCGCCGTTACAGCAAATCGCGGCGCGGGGCATCCCTGAACGCACCGGATGCCACTTTATTCATATTGCCGCAATCGATAGAAAAATACCCAAATGGATAAAAAATCGGAACATTTGCTCGAAGTCAACAACATCGAAGTGGTTTACAATGATATCGTCCAGGTACTCAGGGGCGTTAGCCTGAGTGTCCAAGAAAGTGACATCGTTGCGCTGCTCGGCACCAACGGCGCGGGCAAAACAACGACGCTGCGGGCGATCAGCGGACTTCTCAAGCCTGAAAACGGTTTTATTCGGGACGGCTATATCAAATTCGCCGGATCCGACATCACAAATGTTTTGGGAACCGAGGTGGTGAAGATGGGTGCGGTGATGGTCCCCGAGGGTCGCCGTGTCTTCAAGCATCTGACGCTGGATGAGAACATCCGGGTCGGCTCCATCACCCGTAAAGACGGCCAGCAGAAAATCCGCGAAGATCATGAATTGATGTACAAGCATTTTCCGCGGTTGGCCAATATCACAAACCGCCTGGCAGGGTATTGTTCCGGCGGCGAGCAACAGATGATCGCAATTGCCAGAGCTTTGATGGCGGCACCCAAAATGCTTATGCTCGATGAGCCTTCTTTGGGCTTGGCGCCGCTTTTGGTCAAGGAAATCTTCCGAAACATCCAAGTGATTAACGAGCAGATGAACACCACCATATTGGTGGTGGAGCAAAACGCCAAGATTGCCCTGGAAATTTCCTCATACGCCTATATCATGGAATCGGGTAAAATCGTTTTGGAAGGTCCTTCGCGAGAATTGAAGAACAATCCGGATGTCAAGGAATTCTATATGGGATTGACCCAGGGCGGGGGGCGCAAATCTTTCAAGGAAATCAAATCGTACAAGAGGCGAAAACGATGGATGTAGACCGACAATGTCGACTGAATCGGAAAGCCTCCGGACACTTAAAGACAATTGATTAGATCCTGCACGCCTGTAAAGGGAAGAGATGATGAAAATATTAATCGGATATAACGGCACCAGGGTAGCCAAAGCCGCTTTGGCTCTGGCACGAAAATACGCCAAAGTGTTCGATGCCAAAGTGCTTGTCGTGACTTCCATGGAAGGCGGGGTCGGCGAAAAGGTAGAAGAGATCGCCGTTGCAGAAGAGGGGCTGAGGTTTGCCAAGGCGTTCATGAGTGAAGACGGAGTGGAAGATTGTGAGACCCACCAGCTGGCGCGGGGATTGTCTCCGGGAGAAGATATCGTCCATTTCGCCAGGGACCACGAGGTCGACATGATCATAGTGGGCATCGAGAAAAAATCAAGAACCCAGAAACTCATACTGGGATCCACGGCGCAGTACATCATTTTAAAGGGACCCTGTCCGGTCACCACCGTCAAGTAAGCACATCGTTGCAGTTTTTACCCGATGCGGTGAGAGCCGCAAATACATGAGCCAACTGTTATGAGCCGGTGCTAAACAGCGGTTGCTCTATCCCGTATGGTAAACGAAAGGGACTTTTTACGAATTCATTAAAGTTTAGGATTGACAAATGAATTCCATTGGCGTATTGGGAGATGAACATATTTAATGAAACTGTAAAAATCCGCTTGAATGTTTATTCGTATGATGCAGATGCAACCGGCATTTTCCGGCCCTCCAAGGGCCCGCCAGACCGGTTGTGCCGCTGAAGGTTCTTTTAATTCTTTTCAAATTAAAGCCTTACGCAGTTGATTGTTTCACAGACATACCCTCTTTTTCTCCCCGAGGAAATCACTTCTCAATCCCGGATTCCGAAGCAAGACCCATCTGTCCGCATTTTCCGATTTTCAAAGATCATGCGCCCGCCTCTGCCGTGGTATCGGCTTGGGGTATGTCGATTCCTGCGAAATCAAACCGATAGACTGTTAGGCCCACTTACAATTACCAAATTCAGAAAAAGAAAATATCATTAAAGAAAGGCAACCCGATTAGATGGACATCGCCAAAAAAAATGAAATTGAAGCGAGACTTCGAAAGCTGATGGAACTGAACGCGAAAGAAGAAACGGACGTCGACATCCTCTCCGAATGCCGACCCCCGGCCTGCAACGTGATCCGAAGGAGAAAAGGGGAAAAAGACAAGCGCATCCATGCCATGAAGTAAAGTGTGAAAGCCGCGGTTGAAAGCGGTTTTCGCTGTAGTAAGCCGGTTATTCGGCCGGGATGTTCCCGGCCGATGTTCCGGTGGAATAAAAGGGGAATCTTTAAGAAGGAGGTAGAAACAATGGCAAACGGTGTAGTCAAATGGTTTAACGACAAAAAGGGGTACGGGTTTATCGAGAATGAACAAGGCGGAGATGTCTTCGTCCATTACTCGGCGATCTCCATGAGCGGCTTCAAAACCCTGGCCGAAGGGGATCAAGTCTCTTTTGAGATCGAACAGGGAGACAAGGGGCCGGCTGCGGCCAATGTCTTGAAGCAGTAACCTGAACCTCAAGGGCTGCGGGGCATCTTGCCTGATCCGGGCAGGATGCCTTTTTTGTTTGGGCGAAACCGAATTTCGGTTTGAAGCCCGATCCTCTTTATGCATATCGTGTTTGCTTGCATTCGATCGAATCGTACCCATAATCATATAGGAGGTCGCCCGTGTTAAACTTCGATCTAACCCCGGAGCAGAAGGAAGTCCGCGAAATGGTACGGGAATTCGCCAGACGTGAAATCCTGCCCATCGCCTGGTATTACGATGAACAGGATAGGATGCCCCTGGAGATTCTGAAAAAAGCCTTTGATGCGGGAATCATGAACACCGACATTCCCGAGGAATACGGCGGCAAAGGATACGGCGCCGTCGAGAGCGCGCTGATTACCGAAGAGATCGCCGCCGCCTGCCCGGGTCTGGCCACCTCCATCTTCGATAATTCTCTGGGAATGGAACCGCTGTTCCTGTCATCCAATGAAACCGCCAAGAAAAAATACCTGACCCGCATCGCGAAAGAATTCAAACTCATCTGTTTTGCCACCTCGGAGCCGACCGCGGGCTCGGACGTCTCCGCCATTCGATGCCGGGCCGAACCGGACGGCGAGGATTATATCCTCAACGGCGCCAAATACTGGATCACCAACGGCGGGGTGGCCGATTACGTAACCGTCTTCGCCACCGTGGATCCGGAGAAGAAACACGAGGCCATCTGCGCCTTCGTGGTGGAGATGGACCAGGAAGGGGTCACCCGGGGCCGCCCCATTCCCAAGATGGGCCAGCGCAATTCCAATACCACCGGGATTCACTTCAAGGATGTCCGGGTGCCCAAAGAGAATGTTCTGGCCCACCCCGGCGAGGGGTTCCTGCTGGCCATGCGGACCTTCGGCCGGACCCGGCCCATGATCGGCGCCTTTGCTGTGGGAGCGGCCCGGTCGGCCCTGGAATTCGCCGTGGATTACATGAAAAAACGACGGGCCTTCGGCAGCCCTCTGGCCAACTTTCAATCGCTTCAATTCAAGGCGGCGGAAATGTTCCAGAAGGTGGAAACCTCGAGACTCCTGGTCTGGAAGGCCTCCTGGGAGGCGGATACCGGGCAGGACCCCACCATCAATGCCTCCATCGCCAAGTTCTACGCCACCGAATCCGCCCTGGAGGTCGCCAATGAGGCGCTTCAGATTCTGGGCGGATTCGGCTACACCAAGATGTTCCCGGTGGAAAAACTGCTGCGCGACATTCGCCTCTACCGGATCTATGAAGGTACCAGCGAAATCCAACGGATGATCGTCTCCGGGTATGTGATGAATGTTTATAAACCGGTGATGCCGCCGCTGGAGGATCTGCCGCTTCTGCGGGAGAAAACTCCGGAAGACATTCAAAAGGCCGGAGACACCGCCTGGCGCTGCCGCATCTGCGGCCATGTCCACGTTGGAAGGGAGGCCCCCGAGGTCTGCCCTTACTGCTTTTTCCCGAAATCCGCCTTTAAAGCGGCCAAATGGGAGGAATAAACATCGGTTTACCAAAGGAGGTGTCACCATGCGGACATGGACCGGCTTAAACATCGAAGCGGAAGGAAGCGGGATTTCGGAACCCCTCAGCTATCAGGTCAACCTCTTGGGCACCCTGCTGGGCCAGGTTATTCGGGAACAGGCCGGAAAAGAGGTGTTCGACCTGGTGGAGGATCTCAGAAACCGCTGCAAGGCGGTGGAAAACGGATCCGACGGGGCCGGATACGAGGCGGTGGAGGAAATCATCGCAGGTCTCAGTCTGGACCGGCTGTTCTGGTTGATTCGGTCTTACACCGCCTTTTTCAACCTGGTCAACGAAGCCGAAAGGCAGGAGATCATCCGCATCAACCGGGAAGCCGAGCGGGACGAGACTCCGGAATCTCCCCGAGAGGAATCGATTCTGGAGGCGATCCATCGGTATAAAGAACAGGGGCTGGACCCTCAGGAGGTCCTGGGTCGAATCGACGACGCGGATATTCAGCCGACCCTCACCGCCCATCCCACCGAGGCCCGGCGCGGGTCTATCCTCTACAAACAGAAGCGGATCGCGGGGCTGCTCTCCCGAATTCCCGTCCAATGCGAACTCTCGGGCCGGGAAAAAGACGAGATTTTCACCGAGATCTACCATGTCATCGGTCTGCTGATGGCCACCGACGATGTGCGGTCCGACCGGCTCGGGGTCATGGATGAAGTGGAAAACGGGCTTTATTATTGCCGAAACGCCATCTGGGATACGGTTCCCCGCATCTACCGGGATCTCATGGAGGCGATGGAGATCTATTATGGAAAGGCGCCCGACCTTCCGCCCTTTCTGAAATACCGAACCTGGATCGGCGGGGATCGGGACGGCAACCCGAACGTCACCCCCGAGGTCACCGAGGAGGCCCTTCGAATCTACCGAACCGCGGCTTTGGAAGGATACCGCGAGGGCCTGACCCATCTCTGGCAGATTCTCAGCCCGTCTTCCCGCCGGGTGGCGATTTCGAAGGAACTGACCGCCTCCCTGGAAAAAGAGGCCGAGACCCTGACGCTCGACCCCGACTTTCTTCGCCGGTACCGGTATGAGCCCTATCGCATCAAAATCCGGTACATGCTGGAACGGATCCAGGGCCTGCTTCAGGAGCCGGAAAGCAGGGATTATACCGTCCGGGACCTGATCACCGATCTGGAGATGATCAAACGCTCTCTGGAAAAGGGCGGCCTGGGGGATATCGGGGCCTTCGGCCGGCTCTCGGATCTGCTGATTCGGGCCCGGGTTTTCGGCTTTCATCTGGTATCGGTGGACTTTCGCCAGCACAGCGGGGTTCATGAAAAGGCGGTAGCGGAGCTGTTCCGGCTGGCCGGGGTGAACGACCGGTACGCGGAGTTGGAGGAGCCGGAAAAACGAGCGCTTCTGGAATCGGAACTGCGCAATCCCCGGCCCCTGATCAGCGGCTACGAAGATGTTTCCGAATCCACAGCCGAGGTGCTGAAAACCCTGGAGGTGGCCCGGGATGCCATTGAACGGGACGAGGAATCGGTCGGGGCCTACATCGTCAGCATGAACCACACCGTCAGCGACATGCTGGAGGTGCTGATCCTGGCCAAAGAAACCAATCTCTGGAAGATTCGGGACGGGGCCGTCATCTCGCCCATCAACGTGGTGCCCCTGTTCGAGACCATTTCCGATCTGGAACGGGGCGCGGACCTGATGGGCGACATATTCGCCAGCCGGGTCTATCGGCTCCATCTTCAGGCCCGGGGAGATTTTCAGGAAATCATGCTGGGCTACTCCGACAGCAACAAGGACGGCGGCTACTGGATGGCCAACTGGGCCCTGGAAAAAGGCCATGAAACCCTGGCGGAGGTCTGCCGGTCCCAGAATATCGGGTTTCGATTCTTTCACGGCCGGGGCGGCAGCGTGGGCCGGGGCGGAGGCCGGGCCAACCAGGCCATCTTCGCCATGCCCCCGGCCAGCCGGAACGGACGGATCCGGTTCACCGAACAGGGGGAGGTGATCTCCTTCCGCTACGCCCTGCCGGCCATCGCCCGCCGGCACCTGGAGCAGATCGTCAACGCCGTCCTCGGCACCATTCACGATACCGAGTGCGATCTTGGCTGCAGCCCGGAGATGACCGACATGATGTCGACCATCGCCGACCGGTCCATGGCCGCCTACCGGGAATTGATCGACGACCCGGAATTCTGGGAATGGTATAAGGAGATCACCCCCATCGAACAGATCAGCCACCTGCCCATCGCCTCCCGGCCGGTCTCCCGCAAATCGGCCGAAGAGGTGGCCTTCGACGATCTTCGGGCCATCCCCTGGGTCTTTTCCTGGACCCAGACCCGCTACAGCCTGCCGGGCTGGTACGGCATGGGCAAGGCCCTGGCCGAGCTCATCGAGGAGGACGAGGGCAACCTGGCCCGATTCCGTGAGATGTGGAAAAATTGGGCCTTTTTCAACACGGTGCTGGACAATGCCCAGCGGGAAATGACCCGGGCCCGCCTGAAAATCGCGGTCCGGTACGGGAGACTGTCCGAGCGGAACTTCCATGACCGGATCGCGGCGGATTTCGAACAGGCCCGCCGGGTGATCCTCTCCATCACCGGCCGGGAGGCGTTGATGGACAATCACCCGGTGATTCAAAAATCGATTCGATTGCGAAACCCCTACACCGATGTGCTCAATCTGGTGCAGATTGAACTCCTGCGCCGCTGGCGGAACGCCTCGAATGAAGATCGCGGCCCGCTGCGCCATGCCCTGTTTCTGAGCATCAACGGCATCGCCGCCGCCATGCAGAGCACCGGATAATCCATCTTTCGGAATCAGCATGATCTGCGAAAATGAAGGAAAGTCGGCCCGAATACCGATCTTCATGGTTCAAAATACACTTTTCACCCCATTCACGACCCCGGCGGCGGTGGGTAGGATGACTGTATATAAGTGAATGGGTTATTCAAGAAATCATGAGGAGGTTTATTATGGCCGACGACGCAATACAGGAACAGATGGAACCCAGATTCGAGATCAATGCCAAGCGCCTGTGGGAACTGGCCAAGGAAGGGAAATCGGCTCAGGAATTGATGGACGAACTCGACCTTCGGGATCACGGTGCTCTCAAAACCGCCCTTCAGACCCTGATGGCGGAAAAAGGGGAAACCCTGATGATCGACGGTTTGGACAGACCTTCGGTCAGCGGCAAGCATACCGACCGGGGCAATCGCATCGATCCCCAGATGCTGGAAGGCACCCATTTCGAAAAAGGCGATATCTTCGACGTCCAACTGACCGGAGACAAACTCACCCTGACCCGAAAGACCCCGCCCCCCACTTCCTGAATCGGAAAATGCATGTATTCAAAAAATCCCCCGTCATTCGGGGGATTTTTTATTGGAAGAGCATGCCCATCGGATCGGCTTAATCTTCCACTATAAAAGGAATGCTGATTCGCCCGAACCGGTTCCCGGATCGGGCCCCGATCAGATCCATCTGAAACGAAACCCGGGGGATATCTTGGGGTACCTTTTCAAAATAGACAAACCCGGTGATCCGGCCGTCCTTTTGAACCGCCCCTTCGGGCAGGGCCTTGACCAGCATCTCCTGGGTCGGCAGATCGATGGTGGCCCAGTATTCATAATACCGGTTATAATAATAGGGGTCGTAGTAATAGGGTCCGAACCCCGGCTCGAGGGTCGGGTAAACCGGACCGTAGGGATGGGCCACCGAATACCCCCAGTAATCGAATTCAGGGGTGGTCACCGGGCTGTAAGGAGATGCGATCACCGGCTTCTGAACCGACCCCTCGATCTTATACGGCGGCAGGGCCGCATACCGGGTTCCGGTGGGGCTCACCAGGGCCAAGTCGCTGTACTGCACCTTGACCGGTTCGGGGTTGCTGTTTCGAATGGTGAGTTTGACCGGGGTCACCTCCTGCTTGATGTCTTCGAGTCCGTCCCAGGCGTCCACCGTGGCGGTCACCCGCACCCCGTCGACACTGTCCACGGCTTTGTCTTCCGTTCCGGCCGCGGTGGATGCGGCGGGCGCCGGCTCAAGCTCGGTGTATCCGGCGCAGCCGGCCGCCACCAATAGAATCGCTCCGGCAAAAAGTACCTGTTTAAGGTATCGCATGATTATCTCCTTCTTTTTTAAAAGTTAAAAATCGATACGACTTTATAAATAACAGGAATTCATAGGCAAATCAGGTAAATCCTGTATTCTTTTCAGCACCCTATGTATTAAAAAACGAAATTCCGCTTGACATCCCGCAGGTTCACTTATACAGTTGTCTATACATATATACATAAAAGACAACCTGCGCAGCGGAGAAACCGATGGACATCATACGGCGGGACATGACCCCGCGATACTATAAAATTTACGAAGAGCTTCACAAATCCTTGACACAAGGCAAGTACAAAGAGGGAGACCGGTTTCCCAGCGAACATGAACTGTGTCAGCGGTACCAGGTGAGCCGGGGAACGGTGCGGGAGGCCATGAAACTGCTGTTTCAAGAAGGGCTGGTGAAGCGGGAACAGGGGCGGGGCTCCTTCGTCACCCTGAAGCATAAAATCGAACAGAACGCCCGTCGGTTGATGGGGTTTACCGAACTGATGCGCCGACACGGGAAACAGGCCTCCGCCAAGCTGCTGGAGGTTCGCACCGGCCCCCCGCCCGAGCCGATTCGCGACATTCTCGGCCTGGAAGCTTCGGCCGAAACGGTCCATCTTCGGCGGCTTCGGTTCGGGGATGACGAACCGCTCATCATCGAACGCTCTTATTTCGTGCATGCCCTGTTCGAACCCCTGCTGAAATTCGATCTGGAGCAGGAGTCGATCTACGAAGTCCTGTATCGGGAGACCCATCTGGCTCTCGGCACCGCCCAGCAGTCCATCGAAGCGGTATCGGCCACCCCGTCGGACGGCCGGCTGCTGAATATCAACCCGGGCAGTCCTCTGCTGCTGATCAAGCGGTTGATCAAAACCGAGGCGGGGGAAAAATTCCAGTATTCCGAAGATCTGTACCGAAGCGACCAACTCAGCTTCACCATACGAACCATGCCCTATGATGAATACCGGAATGATTTTGCGGCTCCCATCGGACTGGCCGCCAAAAATGAATAGGCCCCGGCCGATCGGTTTCAGTTGTTGGGTTTTCATTTCCACGGACACCATCACCAGGAGGTAGAAAATGCCGAGAACCAAGATTGTATGCACCATCGGACCGGCCAGCGGGTCCGAAACGGTGATTCGACAGATGATACGAAACGGAATGAGTGTGGCCCGGCTCAATTTTTCACACGGCACCCATGAAGAGCACGGAAAAAAGATCGAGATGATCCGGACCATCTCCGAAGATATGGATATTCCGGTGGCCATCCTTCAGGACCTGTGCGGACCCAAAATCCGGGTGGGCGATATTCAGGAATCGGGTATTCGGCTGGAACCGGGGGAAAACCTGTTTCTGACCTCCGAGGCGATCATCGGGAAAGAAAACCGGGTGTCGGTCTCCTACCCCACCCTGCCCTCCGAGGTGAACGTCGGGGACCGCATTCTGCTGGCCGACGGCATGATGGAGCTGGAGGTCAAGGAAACCACCCGGACCGAAATCCGCACCGAGGTGATCATCGGCGGCACCCTCACCTCTCACAAGGGGATCAACCTGCCGTCGGGCACCCTCAACACCCCTTCTCTTACCGAAAAAGACCGGAAGGACCTGCTCTTCGGACTTCAGCACGACGTGGATTACGTGGCCCTCTCCTTTGTCCGTTCCGCTGAAGACATCCGCGATATCAAGAAAATCATTCGGGATGAAGGACAACAGGTGCCGGTCATCGCCAAGATGGAAAAACACGAGGCGGTGGACAATGTGGATGAGATCATGGAGGTCACCGACGGAATCATGGTGGCCCGGGGCGACCTGGGGGTGGAGATTCCCCTGGAACAGGTGCCGTCCATTCAGAAAATGCTGGTGCGAAAGGCCAACAAACGCGGCAAACCGGTGATTATCGCCACTCAGATGCTCCGCTCGATGGTGGATGCGCCGCGCCCCACCCGGGCCGAGGCCACCGATGTGGCCAATGCGGTTCTGGACGGGACCGACGCCGTCATGCTCTCGGAGGAGACCGCGACCGGGAACTACCCGGCCGAGGCGGTTGAGTTCATGGCCAGAATCGCCGCCACCGCCATCCATGAGTTCGACCACGGCCGCTATATGGAGCTGCTGCCCCAGCGCGACGTTTCGGAATCGGTGTCCTACGCCTCCTGCATCCTGGCCGACCATTTGCAGGCCAAGGCGATTTTGGGGACCACCCGGTCCGGGTCCACCGCCAAGCACATCTCCCGGTTCAAACCCAAGCCGCTGATCATCGCCCTGTCTCCGGACAAAAAGGTGGTCCGCCAGCTGGCCCTTTACTGGGGCTGCTGTCCGGCTTATGTGCCCGACACCGAGGATACCGACCAGCGCATTCAGCTCGCAGCCGAATCCGCCCTTCGGACCGGGTATGTTTCCACCGGAGATCTGGTGGTCATTACCGCCGGGCTGCCGGTCTGGGTGGAAGGCACCACCAATATGCTTCGGGTCATGCGGCTGGGGAATCAGGGAAGTGAACAGCCGGCCCAGCAGCCGTAGGGAAATGACGGTATATCCTCAGGGAAGGGTCAGATCCGGTTCATATCCGGTCCATTTCTCTTGACCGGAATCCTTTGATAGGGTACCCCGAAGCAGGTCGCGGTATTCCCGATGGCGCACGGGGGTGGCGCCCATCCGCAGCATGTGGGCGGTCACCTGCTGGCAGTCGATGAAATCGAGCCGGTGGGGGGCCCGCATTCGGCACAGGGCGAAAAGGGCCAGTTTGGAGGTGTTCGGCGCCCGTGAGAACATCGACTCGCCGAAAAAGGCCCGACCGAAGACCAAACCGTACAGCCCGCCGCAGAGTTGATCGTCCCGGTCGTACACCTCCACGCTGTGGGCGATCCGAAGCACATGCAGGGCGCAATAGGCTTCGATCATATTGGGGGTGATCCAGGTTCCCTTTTCCCCTCTTCGCGGAATGCGGGCGCAGTTTTCCATTACCGCGCGAAAATTTCGGTCGAAATGGAGGGTGTATTTTTTCTGCCGGGCCAGTTTGCGCAGGCTTCGGGACGCCCGGAACCGATCGGGAAACAGCACCAGCCGGGGATCGGGGGAAAACCAGGGGATGGGCGATTCGCCGGTCCAGGGAAAACAGCCCTTGGTGTAAGCCTCGATCAGGGTCGGTACCGACAGATCGCCGCCCACATAGACCAGCCCGAATTCATCCGGGAAAAATTCCCGAGGCAGCACATGGGCGCGCTGACCGGTGGCCAACTCCGCCATCAGCTGCCGCACGATTTGAGTGGTCATGAACCATCCCCTTTCTGAATGAATGCCGCTCGGTTCCGAATCCAGGCCGCCTCCGGCGAAAACCCGACCTTTTCATAAAACCCCTGAAGACGGCGGTACCGCTCGACCATGTCGAACCCGATGCTGTCATAAAGCTTGCGCAGACAGACCGGACACAGCCGCAGCGGGCGGGCATCACTCTCTTTTAGGTGGTTGGAGCCGTTCATCAGGCAGTGAAAATAGACGCAATGGGCCAGATGGAACATATGAGCGGTCTCATGGGCCAGCACTTTGCAGCTTCGGCGAAGAAGCGTTTCCCGGTAATCCTCACCCCGGTTTTCTCCGTAAAAAGCGGGATCATACCGGGCGAAACTGAAAACCCCCACCCGCTCTCGGAGCGAGGCCTGGCCGAAGACGAAATTCCAGGAAGGATCGGGATAAAGGTCTTCCATGGTGAACGCAAGGATGCAAAAGGCGTCATCGGGCAGTCGCCTTTTGAGAAGAGCGAGCACATCCCGTGTCAGGATCTGCCGGTTGCCGGTCATCGGATTGACCCGGGTGGTCAGACCCATCCGGTTGATGGAGAGGATCGGCAGCCGCTTCACCGGCATATCGAAAAAGGCGGCCCCATAGGCCTCCAGCAGATCCGGCGACGGGGACCGGTCTTCCGGAAATTCCCCCAACGGTTGCAGATAGAGGGTGTTCCGGCGCTCGGTCGGCCGGTTGGGGTGCGAGGCGACAAACTCCGCGAAACTTTGGCCCGGTTCGGGATGGGCCGCCAGCCAGTCGCCGGGTTGGGGAGGCGGTATCGGGTCGAAATCCGATTTAGGAGTAAACGCCCGTTGCATGGGCTTGGAGAGACCGCCCGTATCGCCGATCGCCGCTTGCCGCTCTTCTGCAGAGGGGATATGAAATGCCATAGCCGTCGATGTCCCGCCCGGGGATGCAAGAAGCATCAGGAGGATGGGAATGCAATTAAAAAAGTTCATGCCGGTATATGAGATTCATAAAAATGGTATTATACTATAAAATGCGCAGGCAGAAGGGAGATGTCAATATTGACCCGGAAACCCGCACGGTGGTTGAAAATCGGAATGCTGATACTGAACCGAGAGAGGAGATTCAATGATCACGTTTTTGCAACAATTCAATCCGATAGTTCAGGCCTTGATCGCCACCCTTTTTACCTGGTTCGTCACCGCCGCCGGCGCCGCCCTGGTGTTCGGCACCAAGCAGGTGAACGCCAAGCTGATGGATTCGACGATGGGATTCGCCGCCGGGGTGATGATTGCGGCCAGTTTCTGGTCTCTGCTGGCGCCGGGCATCGACATGGCCGAGCAGATGGGCTTCAATCCCTGGCTGACGGCGGCCATCGGGTTTCTGACCGGCGGCGTCTTCATGCGGCTCACCGATATGGTATTGCCCCATCTTCACCTCAACCAGGACCTGAGCCAGCAGGAAGGCATCGACACCACCTGGCGCCGCAGCACCCTGCTGGTGCTGGCCATCACGCTCCACAACATTCCCGAGGGGCTCGCCGTAGGGGTCGGATTCGGCGCAGTAGCCGCGGGGCTTGAATCCGCGAACATGGGCGGGGCCATCGCTCTGGCCATCGGCATCGGGCTTCAGAACTTCCCGGAAGGCGCCGCCGTGGCCCTTCCCCTGCGCCGGGAAGGCATGAGTCGTTGGAAGGCATTTCTCATGGGCCAGGCCTCCGGCGTGGTGGAACCTATCGCCGGCGTGATCGGCGCCGCCTTTGTCCTCTACATGCGCAACATTCTGCCTTATGCCCTTTGTTTTGCCGCCGGCGCCATGATCTTCGTGGTGGTGGAGGAACTCATCCCCGAATCCCAGCGCACCGACGCCCACATCGACACCGTCACCCTGGCGACGATGGGCGGGTTTACGGTGATGATGATCCTGGACGTGGCCTTGGGATAAAAAAAGGGCCATGATCACCCTTTCGGGTGACCTACCTACAGTTCAGACTCGACCGGAATGATAATCAAAGCCAAGAGGAGCGCACTTGTGAATCCGACACTGTTTAAGTTGATGCTCAACCTCTATCCCCCCTACCTCGGCACCGGCATCCGCGTCACCCGCGTCGCCCCGAATTACCGAGAAATCATCGTAGAAATGCGGATGCGGTTTTACAACCGCAACTACGTCGGCACCCATTTCGGCGGCAGCCTCTATGCCATGACCGACCCTTTTTACATGCTGATGCTCATCCAGGTGCTGGGCCGGGACTACATCGTCTGGGACAAAACCGGCGCCATCGAGTTCGTGGCCCCCGGCCGGTCCACCGTACGCGCCCGGTTCATCGTGAATGATGCAATGATTCAGGACATCAAAGCCCGCACCGCCGACGGCGAAAAATACCTGCCCGAGTATACCGTCGACATCGCCGATGAACAGGACCGGGTGGTGGCGCGGGTGCGGAAGACGCTGTATATTCGGCGGAAGGATCGGGG
>JBKHDE010000025.1:0-30159 GCA_046541495.1 Desulfococcaceae bacterium | reverse complement strand
ACCGCAATCACCGGCGTCAGCAGGCCGCTCATGGCGATGGGAATGGCCAGGATATTGTAGATCACCGAACAAAAGAGATTCTGATGAATCTTTCGGTTGACCCGACGGGCCAGATTCAGAAAAGAGAGAACCTGGCGGGGGTCGCCGCGCATCAGGGTGATGGAGGCCGCCTCTTTTCCCAAATGGCTGCCGGAATGGATGGCGATGGATAGATCGGACTGGACCAGGGCCGGGGCATCGTTGATGCCGTCGCCGACCATGGCCGGGGTACGGCCCTTCTGCTGAAGCTGCTCGATAAAGGCCGCCTTATCACCCGGCAATTGATCGCCGAGATGATGTTCAATGCCCAGTTGATCTGCAATGGCTCGAGTGGTCTCTTCTCCGTCTCCGGAAACCACGAATAATTCCATTCCCTTATTTGTCAGTTTCCTCACCGCCTCGAAAGCGCCTTCTCGAATCTCATCCCCGAAGATCAGACCCCCGGCCGGATGGTCATCAACCGCCATGTAGACCCGGGAAGCATCCGCTTCAATCGGGTGAGCCACGACTTCCACCATGGATTCAATCAGAACCGGTTCTTCAGAGACAAAAGCGGGTGCGCCGACCCGGACCCGCTTTCCATCCCAGATGCCGGAGACGCCGTTTTCATGAACGGTGACCGACTGAACCGGTAAGGGAAGAAGCCCTTTTCTATCCGCCGCCCGGCGAATCTCCGATGCGATGGGGTGGTCGGATTCTGTTTCCAGTGCCAGCGCCAACGAAAGAAGGGTTTCCTCGGAGAAAGGTCCCCGAGGCAGAATCTGCTGCAAGGTATACCGGCCTTGGGTCAGGGTGCCGGTCTTGTCGAAGACCACCGTATCCACCCGTTCAGCCGCCTCGAACGCCGAAAAATCCCGCACCAGAATGCCGTTCCCGCCCGCCAGGGAAATGCCGGCCACCCGGGCCAGCGGAATGGCGATGCCCAATGCGCAGGGGCAGGAGATCACCATGACGGTGATGGCCCGAATCATGGCCGCCTCAAAAGACAATCCCAGCCAAAAGCCGACCGCTCCGGTCCCCGCCGCCAGGACCAGAATAGCCGGTACAAACCATTGGAGCAGAACATCGGTGCGGCCTTCCACGGCGATTTTCCGGGAGAGGGTCTGCTCCATGATGGAAATCATCTGCCCCAGAATCGAATCGGCGCCGACCGCATCGGCCCGCACCCGGAAGCGACCCTGGAGAACCCGGGCCCCGCTTTTCATTCGATCCCCCGCTTTTTTGAAGATCGGGGTGGCTTCACCGGTGAGGGAGGATTCATCCACCGATCCCCTCCCTTCCAAGATCAATCCGTCCGCCGGCACGATTTCATCGGCATCGGCGATGAATTCATCTCCCGATTGAAGCATTTCGATGGAAACGTACCGGCCTTGGGGATAGGCATCGGTTCGGAGTTTCACTTTGGTGGGCTTGAGAGAAAAAAAAGCCTCCAGATCGGAGAGCACCCGGTCCTTGGCGTTTCTTTCCAGAAGCTTGCCCAGCAGGGTCAGGGTGATCAGCATGGAAGCGGTGTCGAAATAGAGATGCAGGGTGCCGTAAATCAGGTTGAAGAGGCTGTAAAAATAGGCGGCGGCCGAGGCGGCGCTGATCAGGGTCTCCATGGTAAAGGCCCCGGAAAAAACCCCGGACCAGGCCCGCCGGTGAATGGTCCATCCACCGTAGAAAAAGGGGATGGAGGCCAGAACGAAAATCGGCCAGGAGAGTTTATAGATGGTATCCATGTCGAACCGGGTGAAAAACCCGGTGTAGAGGGCGAAGGAGAGCATCATCACGTTCATGGTGAAGAGCGCTGCGACGCAAAACCGAATGAATTCTTTACGTTTGGGCAGGGCCCCTTCGTCCCCGAAAACAGCGGCCCGATATCCGAGGGTTTCGATGCGGCGGATGACGGCATCGGGGGAGGTCAGCACCGGATTGTACCGGCAGCGGAGAATATCGGTGGAAAAATTGGCGGTGGAACGGACGACCCCATCCAGTTTTCGAAGGGAGGCATCGATGACCCAGGCGCAGGCCGGGCACCACATTCCCTCGACTTTGAGGGTCAGATCCAGAAGGTGGTCCTCAGGCGGGGCTTCAGCACCGGATTCGGTTGAAGGATCTTCGGGGACGTAAACCCCTTGGGACCGGTGTTGAAGATCGGTTTCATCCCGGGGAATGACCCCCATTTCCCGGCATTTCCGGAACAGTTCGGTTTCCTTGAAATGAGCCGGGTCCGGTGAATCGGATGCCTCCAGGAGCATGCGGAAGACCTGTCGGCATCCGGGGCAGCAGAATCGGTGGGTATGGCCTGAGAATTCGGCGGTTGTGACGCCGTGCCGAAGCGGCAGGCCGCAGAGATCACAGATGTCGGTTCGGGTCACCTAGGGGCGTATTCCGAGAGATTTAATATATGCGGTGATGCGCCAGCGGTCGATGATGGAGACGGTGGTCGCCAAAGCCGGATGCCGGCTCTTGGGTTTGCTGTATCCGATATATTGGAACAGTTCTCCATCTGACATCTCCTGGACATCCGCCTCTCTCAGATCATCCGGCTTCGGCGCAAAACTCTGGCCCACCGTGCCGTAGCCGTCATAATTTTTACCGTGGCAGTGAATACAGTAGTTGACGTATTCCTTTGCGCCGGCGGCGACCACCGCGGCATCATTCATGTCGAGGGGTGATTCGAGCTCCGTTTCAGGCACATTCCGATAAAGCGCTTCCCCGCCTTCAAAGGGTACGATGCCGTCTCTCATGATCAACAGCGGTTCTTCGTGGGGTTTTTCACCGGGGGTCTCCCGCATTCGTCCGTATTCACTGCACCCGGTCAGCCCTATGACCAGAACCGATAAAACCATCCATTTCACGGCGGTCTTCATCATTCCCCTCCCCGACCGCGAACATGCTGCTGATTCGGCAGTTTATCGTAAATCCCATAAGGCGACTCCGCCGGAACATCCTTGACCGCGCCGTAGTCCCAATCGGGCATGCCCATGCTGCCCACCCAATAATAGGTAAATAATCCGCGGATCAAAATGGCCCCGACAATCAGGCCGATGATGATCCAGGAAAACTTTTGTGTACGTTCGGAAGGTTCCATATTAAATCTTTATCCCCCAGAGTCCGATGAACACGGTATACAATATTCCCCATATCAGGGTGCCCCCGAAGATGAGAATCAAGCCGATGGGAAACGGCGCGTTCCGTCCCTCGATGCCGGTTGGAAACCGTTCGATGATTTTGTGCAGCCGCTCTTCGGTATCCGGCCGTCGAAAGTGGCTGTAGCCCAGCAGCAGCGCAAAAAGAATAATAAAAATCAGAGCCGGAAACAGGTACAGCATGACATGCTGGAAATTGAGCAGTTCAAAAAAACGCATGGGATACTCCTCTATTTACCGCCGGTTATCAGAATAAAGAAAACCGCGCTGAAACTGACCAGAAGCCCGGCCAACCCGAAAAGCAGAAGGATATAGGCTTCAAACCGCTTAAAGCCGGTGGCTGCGGTCAGGGGCGCGACCGGTTCGCTGTCGAGCGGCAGAAACCGGGCCCGGTCCTGGTTTTTGAACTGGTTGTTCTTGAGCGCCCACCCGAAGACCAGCACCGTCATGACAATACCGACGATAATGTAGGTGATGAAATAAGGAAAATACATATTCTGCTCCTTGAGATACGGCTACAGGTCGATCAGGGTTCCAACGCCGCATCGATCCCTTTGGGTTCGGTGTCGGCGTCGCTGTCGTTGATAAAATAGACCGCGACGTAATCGCCGACCTCCCAGATCTTTTCAGATTCCAGGTTTTTTTTGAAATACGGCATGGCCGACCCGGTAATGCCGTTCATGATCTGATAATAGAGGATCCCGCCGGAGATTTCCCGCCCCTTGAGCAATGTAAAATTGAACGGCGGCGGATAAAGATAGGGCTGGGCCGGGCCCATGCCGTCGCCCACCGGTCCGTGGCAGCCGATACAGAACTCCTGATACACCTTTTTGCCTCGAGCCAGGCTTGCCGCAGTGGTGGGATACGGATTGGGCAGATCCCGCCACCCCTGGGGAATATGGGCGTTCAAAAACTCGATATTCTTATCCGGACCGGCTTCATAGGCCTCGATCAGCTTCGATTTCCAGACCCGCTGCCGCCGGGTGCGATTATCCGCCGCCTTGAGCCCGAGGCTCTGAACATAGGCGGTGAGAAGTTTCAGCTCCTCCAGGGAATAAAAGTTGAACCGGGGCATAATCGAGTTGGGGCTGGTATACCGGGGATTCGTGAAATGGGCGATATGCCAGTCGTCCGGGTGCTCTCCGCCTTCCTGGGAGAGATCCGGTCCGGTGCGCTGGGATCCCAGCAGGATCGGTCTGTCCTGGATGTAATCCCCGGCCTGGGCGATCCGCTCAGCCCCTACGCCCCAGTCGAAGGTGCGAACGGACTGGGTGTGGCAGTAGACACATCCGTTTGCAATATAAAGCTCACGACCTCTGGCCTCCATTTCCGAGCGGCTGCGGTAGATCTCGGACGGGGTCCGGTCCGCCGTGAATGTCGGCAGGAGGACGGCGATCCCGATGACGGACAGGAGAATCGCGACCGAGCCGAAGACGACGACCCTCAGACTCATTTTCATGATGTTACTTCTCCGGGGGTGTAAAAAATGGTTCTGAAGATATTGTACATACCGATCAGTGCTCCCGTAAAAATGGTGACCCCGAGGGCGGCTCGAATCACATAATAGATATGAATTTGAGACAGGACCCGGTAGACCGTTTCGCCGTTGTACCAGGAATTGCCTTGAATCAGGCCGACGATGGTCAACACCACGGCAAAACCGATGGCGCCGATCAGAATCAGCCAGTACTGAACATCCACCAGAAACTTACTGTAGATCGGTTTGCCCACCACCCGGGGAAGCACATAATAGATCCCGCCCAGAGAGATCATACCGGCGAAGGCGAAAACCCCGATATGGGCGTGGCCCACCACCCAGTTGTTGAAGTGGGTGATGCGCTGAACCGAAGGCAGGGCCATAACCGAGCCCTGAATACTGACGATAAAATACATGATGGTGCCGGTAAACACGAATTTGGCCGCGGTATCGTTCTGAAGCACTCCCAGCCGGCCCTTGGCGGTGTACCAGATATTGATCAAAAAGGCCATGACCGGAATCACCATGCCGATACTGTCGACAATGCTGATGACCTTCAGCCAGGTGGGCACCGGCACCTGAAGCAGATGATGGGTGCCGATGTGGGTATAAACGATGAACAGAGACCAGAACCCCAGAAGAGACAGGGTATGACTGTAAAGCGGGTTTCCGGTGGCTCGGGGCACCACGTAATAGGCCACTCCCAGGGCCAGCGGGGTCAGCAGCAGTCCGAATATATTATGCCCGTAAAACCAGAGCAGGGTGGCATCGGGAATACCCGTAAGGGCCCCGGATGTAGGCCGCCAAATGACGTTCCCCAGTGAAAAGGTCAGCATGGTCAGAATGATGGCGGCGCAGATATACCAGACCGAAACATACAACAGCTGTTCCCGGCGGTTACGCACCGTCATCACGAAGTTGTAAAAGACCATGGAAAAGACCGCCACGATCATCATGTCCACCGGCCAGATGAATTCGGCGTATTCCCGTCCCTGAGACAACCCCATCATCAAGGTCGCCATGCCGGCGAACACGGTCAGATTCCAGAGCCCGACGGTGAGCATACCCAGCTTTTCGCTGTAGATATCGGTTCGCAGCAATCGGGGAAGAATATAGAATGCGGCGCCGAGAAATCCGGGCACGACGAATCCGAACAGCACCAGATTGACATGGGTCGGGCGAAGCCTGCCGAAGACGAGCCACCCGATCCCTTCGGTGAGATCCGGTGCGACCAGCTCGGTGGCCGCCGTCAGGCCCACCAGGGTGGCCATGGCCATCCAGAAACCGGAGGTCATCATAAACAGGATGGAGGTTTGATGCTGCTCCGGCAGCCATTTCGTTAGGGATGACATGAAAGATCTCCTTGATTAGCTATGGCATGCAAGCCAGCAGTCGAGGTTGGCGTTGTTCTCCTGGTGGCACCGATAGCAGAAGCCCATTTGGAAGTAGTGCTTGTTCAGGCGATCCATGGTTTCGACCTCGCCGTGGCATTTCCCGCATTCGAAATTCCGTTTGATATGCCGCTCATGATTGAACAGCACATGCTCGGGAACATAGAAGACCTTTTTCCAGGGCGTGGGGGTCTCGGTGTCGTAGTAATTGTGTTCTTTTAAAATCTGAGGATGGTTGGCGATGATGTATTCATGGCAGTAGAGGCATTTTTCCACCGGCGGAATTCCCGGGTATTTGGACCGGGCCACATAAGGATGGCAAAACCGGCATTCGATCATCTTGGTTCCGGCATGAAGCCGATGGCTGAAGGGAATCGGCTGTTCGGGACCGATCTGTGCGGCCGGCGGTGAGTAGAAAAAAAAGAGAAAAGCGCCGGTCAAAACAAAGGTGAGCGCCGTCAGAAACAGAAGCCCTTTGTTCTGTGCCACGGCACGGAAAAAACCCCGAATCCGTTCGAATAGGTTCATTGGCTTACCTTCTTATCGGCTTTAAGCACAAGCTCAGGGAACAGTTGCAGAAAATAGGCGACCGCCATCACCATCAACCCCAGAAAGCCCAGGCTGATCAGCAGATCAAACACCTGCAATGCCAGAGAGGAGGTGTCGAATTCCAGGGGCGGACCGATCAGCAACAGGTTGTCCAGCCAGATGCCGAGCATGGCCAGAGAGCAGAGAACCAGCATCAGCTTCGGTCGTGTCTTGGCTTTCATATTGAGCAAGCTGAGAAAGGGAATCACGAAAGCGGCGACGAAGATGAATGCCAGAAGCATTTTCCAGGGATGGGAAATGAACCGATTGAGAAGATAGTGGGCATCCTCGGGCACGTTCCCGTACCAGATCACCAGCACCTGGGCATAGAGAAAATAGGCCCAGACCACGCAGAAGGCGAAAAAGAGCTTTCCGATGTCATGAAAATGGGCGGGCTTCAGCTGGGAATCGTCGCCGTAGGCCAGAGAGACGACGGATGCCGTAATGATCACCCCGCCGAGACCGATATAAAACGCCTTGATGAAAAAATAGCCGCCGAACAGGGTGGAGATGAAATGGGGGTCCATGCTCATCACCAGGTCAAAAGAGATCAGGGTAAGCACCCAGGCATAGGCGAACATGTAGACGATGGCGGTAACGGTCATTCTGCGCTGGTAATGCTCCCGGTCTTCGGGCCGGTAGACGCCGGTTTTCTTCAGAACCGAGCGGATCAGACCGCCCCCATCGGTGTGGATTTTTGATTTTACGGCGTAATGGCAGTAGGCGAATCCCGACCCGTAGAGGATCAACAGCCCCAGGAAGTCCCGGGTAAACAGAAACGGAAGGTTCAGCCAGACCTCTTTTCCGTGAAGATCCTGATGCAGCCAGGGAAACAGATGCTCCCGCCCCAGAAACAGGATCAGAAAGAGAATGAATGAGATCGGGAAAAAAGCCACAAAGGCTTCGGAGAGGTTTTCAAGGGCGCGGCTCCACCTGGCCTTGGTGATGTGCATGACCATGGAAAACAGAAGCCCGCCTTGGGCCACCGCTGACCAGAAGAGAAAATTGACCAGATAGATCTGCCAGGCCCGCTCATATTGCCTGAAGCTCAGCAGCAGCAGAAATCCGCCGATGCCGGCCAGAACGAAAAGTGAAAAGATCCAGAAAACCGATCTGGTCTTGGCGATTGATCCGTTGCCGCTATGGGTTGTCATGCCGATCCTCTGTCGATCTCCCCCACCTGCCGGGGTCTAAGTGGTTGGTTGCTCCGAATCCGTTTCATCAAAGCGCCGCACCTGACCGCCTTGCTTCTCGAAAAAGGCGGTCAGGTCCGACTCCCCGCCGGGATCGCAGGCGGCGATAATACCGAAGTGTTCTCCCGAACAACGCTCGTCATAGAGTTTCAGGCTTTTGAATTCGGGGATTCCGGCGTTCAGCAACAGCCCGAGTACCGTTCCCAATACGCCGAACAGAATGGTCAGTTCAAACCCGACCACGAAAAACGGGATCGGTGCGATAATCGGTTTACCGCTCACGATCAGGTTCCACTGGACCGAGGTAAAGATCGGAAGGGCGTATCCGGTCAACAGCCCGGTGATGCCGCCGATCAGGGTGAAATACCCGACCTTGCTCTTTTTGAACTGAAGGGCATGAAGGATTTTTTCACTCGGATAGGGACCGTGCACCCGGTGCAGCTTCCAGGGAGATTTCTTGAGGGCTTCCAGTGCGGAAACCACGGCGTTTTCTTCCTTGAAAAGCCCCATCACATAGTTACTACTCGTGGCCATCGCTGCCTCCGTGTGCGAGGGATTCCTTCATTTCCGTCATGGAAATCGAGGGCATATGCTTGACGAAAAGCAGAAACAACATAAAAAACATGCAGAAGGTCCCCAGCATGATCCCCATCTCGATCATCGACGGGGCGTAAAGCCCCCAGGCATGGGGAAGAAAATCATGGGCGGGCCCTCCGACGATGATGACGAATCGTTCATACCACATGCCGACGTTGACCAGAATGGATATGGTGAACAGGGCCTTGATGCTGGTCCGGATTTTTTTGAAGAAGAGAAGAATCGGAACGAACACATTGCAAACGGTCATGATCCAGTATTCGAGGCTGTAATCACCGAAGATCCGCCACCAGAAAGTCTCCCGCTCCACCGGGTTCCAGCTGAACCAGGCGATGAAGATTTCGACGACATAGGCGTAACCGACGATCATTCCGGTCAGGATAATGGTCTTGGCCACGCTTTCCAGTACTTTCATGGTGATGATCTCTTCGTAATGGAAAATTTTTCGCATGGGAATCATGAGGGTCAGGACCATGGCCAGGCCCGAATGAATGGCGCCGGCCACGAAATAGGGGGCGAAAATGGTGCTGTGCCATCCCGGAACCACCCCGAGACCGAAATCCCAGGAAACGACGCTGTGGACTGAAATCACCAGCGGGGTCGCCAAAGCCGCGAAAAAGAGGTAACCCCGGACATAATGGCGCCACTGGTCGAACTGACCGGTCCAACCCAGAGACAGAATGGTGTAGATCTTTTTTCGCGTGCCTACCGCCCGATCCCGGATGGTCGCCAGATCGGGTATCATCCCGGTGTACCAGAACAGGGCGCTGACGGTGAGATAGGTGCTGATGGCGACGATATCGAACATGAGTGGAGACGTAAAGTTGGGCCAGAGATTTCGCTGGTTTGGATAGGGGATCATGTAGTAGACCAGCCAGACCCGCCCCAGGTGAATGAGCGGAAAAAGGCCGGCTGTCATGACCGCGAAAACGGTCATGGTTTCGGAGGCTCTGGCGATCGGGTTTCGCCATCCGGCCCGAAACAGAAACAGAATGGCCGAAATCAGGGTCCCCGAATGGGCAATCCCCACCCAGAAGACGAAGTTGATCAGGTAGGTCCCCCAGGCCACCGGATTGTTCTGCCCGCCGACCCCGATACCGACAAATATCTGGTAAATCCAGCAGCAAAGCCCGATTACCGCACCGAAAAAGAGTAGAGCCACTGTATACCAGTAGGTGCGGGTTGCGGGCGTTAAGGTCTTCAGAACGATGGAATCGATTCTCGCGGGAGTCAGATTCGCCGTATTCTCCATGTCTTCAGATCTCCTGAACTACCTTCTTCAGATAGATGACAGCGGGTTTGGTGTTGAGGTATCCCATGACCTGGTATGCACGGGGATTTTCCGTCAGTCGGCGGACCCGGCTGTTTTTATCGGCCAGGTTTCCGAAGATCAGGGCGTTGGTCGGACAGGTCTGGACGCAGGCGGGCGCCACTTCCCCGTCTAGAATGCGCCGCTTTTCGTCCTTGGCTTTACCGTGGGCCGTTTTGATCCGCTGAACGCAGAAGGAGCATTTTTCCATAACCCCTTTGGTGCGGACGGTGACATCCGGGTTGAGCTGCCGGTTCAAAGGCTCGGGCCATTCCCATTCAAACCAGTTGAAACGGCGGACCTTGTAGGGACAGTTCTGGGAGCAGTACCGGGTCCCGATACACCGGTTGTAGATCTGGTTGTTGATTCCCTCTTTTCCGTGGTGAGGCGCGTATACCGGACAGACCGATTCGCAGGGGGCGTTGTCGCAGTGCTGGCAGAACATGGGAAAAAAGGTGATCTTCTCCATCCGATTCCGATCATGGTAGCGTTCGATCCGCATCCAGGACATTTCACGGCCTTCGATGATCCGCTCTTCTCCCACCACCCCCAGGTTATTTTCGGCATAGCAGGCCGCCGCGCAGGCCGCACATCCGATGCACCGGTCCAAATCGACGATCATTCCCCACCGGTAGTCGTTCTGGTGTCCATGAGGCGGATAGAGATCCCGATGGGGAGCATACCCTTCGGGCAGCGGCAGGGTGAAGGGGAATTCGTGCATCCCGAATCCGTGTTCTTCACCATGATGACCGCCGTGGCCGCCCAGTTCATGGATTCCGACCGAAAGGGCGATCTTCCGGTCGTGCTGAAATTTACTGCCGTCGGTATGAGAGATCGTCATCCCGCCGCCCGACTTTTCGATTGACACCGCGGGAATCACAAAGGCCGGCGCGCCGGAGACCGCATCCGCTTCATTGGAAAGCAGCCGGAAGGGATTGGCCCCTCTTGATTCGGCATACCGCCCGTATGCCGAATGGCCCTGGCCGATGGTCATCACCGCCAATCCGGGGCGGACCCCGGTGAATCCATAGGCGGGCGCTTTAAGCTCCCCGTTCTTCGATTTTAGGGTGAGAAAATCTCCATCCTCGGCATTCCAACGCTTCAATGTGTCCGGATGAAGCAGGACCGGACTCTGCCAGGCCACCTTGGTCACCGGGTCGGGGATTTCACAGAGCCAGGGGCGGTTGGCGCCTCGGCCGTCGAAAAACCGAATGGAAGGGGCGGCCATAAAAGCCGCGGTATGGTCGCCGTGGGCGCCTTCGGCGGTCGGCAGGGTTTTTTCGAAACATTTAAAGAGATCCTTTGAAATCACCAGCTCGGGTGATTCGGTATCTTCCCGCTCATTTTCGAAGACCCCGCCCCGCTGAACCGTGTGCAGCCAGTCCTGCTTCGATTCAATCTTTTTGTCCCGGACCAGTTCTCCGATGAGCACGGTCTGGATATCATCGGCGATGCCGCCGATGGGTGAAGCGGTCGACCGAAGGAGCACCTCGGGTAGAGAAGGGGCTCCGATGAGATTCCCCATGGCCGGCTGAAGTGTCGATACCACCCGATGCTTTCCGCCGTATTCCCCCCATCGTTCAAGGGGCAGTTGGACCGGAAAAATCAGGTCGGCCAGTTCGGCGGTCTCGTCCATGAAGTTGCTGAAACAGACCGTAAAAAGCGATTTCCGGGAAAGGGTTTCCCGGAACCGGGCCGCCTCGGGAAGTGAAAAAGCGGGATTTACATTATTGATCAGCAGAAAGGAGACGGTTTCCTCTTTCAGCCCCTCGAAGAACTCCCGAACCTCCGCCCCGGTCGCCGCCAGTTCCACCCGGTGCCGGTCGGAAAAATCGAACAGGCTCAGATACGGGTCCAGAATCATGTTGAGCAGATTCACCGCCGCATGGGTATCCAAAGCGGAATCGGCGGCCGCCGTTCCCGGCCCCAGTACCAGGGGGCGTTTGGCGGCCAACAGGTTCCGGACCATCTCCTGAAATGCCCGGGGCTCAATGTCGGCCTCCGCCGCCGCACGTTCCGGAGAAAAAGGTTCGGTCTTCTTTTTCAGAAAAGAGACTACCGAACCGGGCAGTGGACCGCCTTTTCCGCTGCGAAGGGCTTCCCGAATGCAGCCCAGCACGACGGCGGTTTCACCGCCGGGTACCGGGGCCAGCCAGTGGTCGGCATTGGCGCCGGTCATGGATTGATACGGGCTGACAAAATAGAAGAGCGGCTTACGGCCCCCGGTGTAGGCATGCATTTCTTTGAATTTTCGGGCATACTCCACCGGCGAGAGCCAGGTCTCCAGAAAATCCGCTCCGAAGCAGAGCAGAAAATCGGCATCCTGCATGCGATAGGAAGGCAGCCCCTCCCGCCCGAATACGATTCGGTTGGCCGATTTCAAAGACTCGTAAGCAAAGGGTTCGTAGACCAAAGGTTTGGGCGCATTCAGAGAATCGAGAAACCGGTTCATGACCCGAAGGGTGCTCTCCCCAGGCACTTCGGTGATCATACGCACCCCGCCCTTTTTTCTTGAGGACGCCTGAACCTTTTCTTTTAATACCGCCTCTGCTTCGGCGAAGGAAAGCGCCTGCCGGCGATCGCCGTTCTTTATCAAAGGCGTTTTGATTCGATCGGGATTGTAAATCGCCTGAAGCGCGGACTGGCCGCGCATACAGATTTTGCCGTGATTGATGGGGTGAAGCGGATTTCCTTCTACTTTGACGACCCGGCCTTCCCGGTTCCGGGCGATGACGCCGCACCCGGCCGGGCATTCCCGGCAGGTGCTTGCATACCAGCTTTCTTTTCCCGTCACCATGTCGTCGGGAGCGTGAACCAGAGAGTAGATGGTTTTATCGGGCTGAGAAGAGCAACCCACGGCGACCGAAAGGCTGCCGATACCGGCAAATTTAAGGAATGTTCGACGGTCCATTATGAATTAAAATCCCCATGCAAAATCTGAAACGCGTTTATTTAATAGATGATAAGGACCAGCTGAATAAGGCTCTTACAACCCACCGAGTCAGGGATTTAAACAATGACGCTGTCTGCCGACAGGACGGAAAGTCTCGCCAATGGCCGATGCAGGGGAGTTACTCTCCTTTTGCATCATAGGTACCAAATCGATCCTCAAAGTGTCAACAAAGAATTTGCCGCTTAATAGGGGCTTAGATTTTCAGGGAAGCGTTAGAGTCTGAATGAAATTCAATGGGCGGTCGACGGCAGGAAGATCAGGTACAATACACAAAGATTTTGGCGGCGAGTTTGGCGGCGGTGAATTCGGATACCTGAGTGCCGGGAATTTTCACCAATTCGTTGATATCGGCGGCGATCACCCGTCGGTTTCGCCCCACCGCCTGAAGAAGTCGAACCACCTGGCGATAGGTGAGCCCCCCGGGTTCCGGGGTACCGGTGCCCGGCAAAACGGCGGGGTCGAGACCATCCAGATCGAGGGTGAGATAAACCTGCTCCGGAAGTCGGTTGACCACTTGCTCGATCCAGTTTTCCGGCCCAGATCCGGAGAAGGCTTCGGAAATCGCCGCTATTTCATGAGCGTAAAAGGGGGCCAGACCCTTTGTCTTCACATATTGCGCCTCTTCCCTGGAAAAAGACCGAATCCCCACCTGAACAAAGGGAAGCGCCATGTCGTCGGCCACCCGCCGCATGATACAGGCATGATTGTACCGGCTGCCGTTCCATTCATCGCGCAGGTCCAGATGAGCGTCGACCTGAAGCACCCCGATCCGTGGGTGGCGCCTGGCTGTTGCCTGAATGGGGCCGAGAGAGACGGCGTGATCTCCGCCCAGAGACAACAGGAACTTGCCTTGAGCGAGCACCCGGTCGGCGGCGGCCCGCATTTGGTCTATGGCCGCTTCCGGATTCTTGGGCGGAAAAACCGGCGGCAGGGTATGGATGGCCAGGTCGGCCCAATCCGTCATGGTTTCTTCGTCCACCCCCTCCAATTGGGCGGAAGCGTTCAACAGGTGAAGGGGTCCGTCTTGGCTGCCCTCCCCATAAGAGGCGGCATGTTCGTAGCAGAGGGGAAGCACGACGATTTGCGCTTCATCGAACGATACAGGCCGCACTTCATCTCCGCCGAAGGGAATAAAGTCGGGGGCCGTCATTTGGAAAATTCCGAACGACCGGAAAAAGACCGCGGCTGATGCCGGTTGAATCTCATTATTTCACGAATACCGCCGCAGCCACCACCGTCGTCCAGATCCCCCCTTCGGCTCCCAGAGCGCCTTGAGTAAAGTGCTGAGATTCGACGATTTTGCCCGACATTTTATAGACCTCCCGCCGTTCGTCATAGTCCTTGTTCGGATCGAACTCGATGCCGAGGGTGTTGGCCAGCATGGAGGCGGCCAGGTCTTCGGCATACTCACCGGCCTCGGGTTCAGTCTGGCCGAACCCGTGGTGCTCCGAAAGATAGCCGTATTGCCCGCTTTCCGCCGGAAGCGCCAGGCCGATACTGGCGACGATGCGCCGGCCCGCCTCTCTGATCTGTTCCTTGGCGAGCACGCAATGGGTGATCTCACCCGGCTCCAGGTGGGCGACCCCGTCTTCCAGCTCCAGTATTCTGCAATAGGGCGGAAAAATGGAGGATACCTGTACCAGGTTGAGGTGGGCGATTCTGGCCGAACGGAGGGCATTCTCAAAGGATGCCAATTTTTCCTTGGCATTTCCCACCCCCTTGGTAAAAAACATATACCTTGGAACATACATAATTTGCACCTCCCTTTCATTTAAGCTATACTGAGGAACTTTTTAGGACATTCGGTTTTCTGTTCAAAGGCTGGAACTATATAATATGCACCGCTGGTTTTCAACACCGTACCGGCTAAAATCATTTAAAAAATTCTCCGGAAGAATTCCATAAACTTGAAACCGATTCATGACCATGCATGATCTTGACCCCTTAAACGAAACGACTCACATCGGCTATCAACGAATCGCCAAGGCGGAAAAGACCCAATGGGTGCGCCACCAGTTCGATACGGTCGCCCGGCGGTATGATTTTATGAACACGCTTCTCAGCTGCGGTATCCATTATCTATGGAAGCGGATCACCCTCGATATGCTGAATCCCCGAATCGGGGACCGGGTTCTGGACCTGTGCGGCGGCACCGGCGATCTGGCGGTATCCGCCAAAAAGCGGGTGGGAATGAAGGGCCGGGTCGTTCTCTGCGATATCAATCGGGAAATGATGACGGCGGGAAAAACCAAACCCGCCCATGCGTCTATTCGGCGCTCTCTGGATTATGTGCAGGGAGATGCCGAATCGATGCCGTTTCCCGACGCATCCTTTGATGCCGCCGTCGTCGGCTTCGGTATTAGAAACCTGACCGATATGGACCGCGGCTTTCAGGAAATGTATCGGATACTCAAACCGGGCGGCGCCATGGTCTGCCTGGAATTTTCCAATCCGAAGGCACTGCCGGTCAGAAAATTATATCACCTCTATTCCTTTCATTTGATGCCCCGCTTAGGCGCCCTGTTCACCGGCTCCCGAGAGGCGTATACCTACCTTCCGGAGTCCATTCGTCTGTTTCCATCCCCGGATGTTCTGGCATCCCGATTGGCGGATATCGGCTTTAAACGCATCGAATACCGAAGACTCAGCCTAGGAATCGCGGTGATCCATCGCGGCATGAAAACGGATGCCGGTGACCGGTTTTTCTCTTGATCATTCGTCTCTTGACCGAAAAAACAGGGAGAGGTATCAATAGCCTATTCGACTTCAACCCGAACCGGTCCGGAACCGTTCTTCATTTATAAATACCGTTTATGGCCGACCCGATCCTCCCCGAGCGGGACAAAGATGATTCTGATCGTTTCTCCGTAATCACCGATCACATGGTGTTGATCGGTTTCGGTCTGGCGATTTTCTATTGGGTAGTCGAGTGGATTCTCAGTGTTTTTTCAGGGAATAAGGTCGATTTTTTTCATGTGCTGTTCCAGACCGAAACCGGTGCGCTTTGGAAATTCCTGATCATCCTCTGCCTCTTCCTGATCTTCGGCTCCCACGCCCAGTTCACCATTGAAAAAAGAAGGCGGGCCGAAGCAGCGCTCCGCCAGAGCGAAAAAAAACACCGGACCCTGTTCGAAACCATGGCCCAGGGCGCCATTTATCAAAACGCCCGGGGGGAGATTTTGTCGATCAATCCCTCCGCCGAACGGATTCTGGGCGTTTCCGGAACAGAAATATCAAATAATCATGCGCTGTTTTCCAGGTGCCGCTTTATTCGGGAAGACGGCGCCGATTTTCCGGAATCGGAGTTTCCCGGGATTCTGGCCCTGCAAACCGGCCGATCCATCGAAGGAGTGATTCTGGGGGCCCGGCAGAATCAGAGCCGGAAATTGCGATGGATCAGCGTCAACGCCGTTCCTCAAACCGAAGACCGCGGCAACACCCGGGAGGTCTTTGTCACCTTCGACGACATCACCGAATTGAAACAAGCGGGTGAAACCCTTCGACGTCAGAACGAATATATGGCCGCCCTTCATGAAACCACCCTGGGCCTGATTCATCGCCTGGATCTCAACGATCTCCTTCAGGCCCTGGTGTCCCGGGCGGCGCAATTAGCCGGCACCCCCGACGGTTTCCTCTATATCTATCATCCGGAAAGGAATATACTGGAAATGAAGGTCGGAATCGGCGCCTATGCCGACCTGACCGGTTATACGCTCAAACCCGGGGAGGGAATCACCGGGCAGGTCTGGCAAAAGGAAACGCCCTTGGTGATTCATGATTACCGGTCGTGGCCGGATCACCTCACCCATCCCCTCTTCGACTCGGTCAAAGCGGTGATGGCGATTCCGCTGAAATCGGGCAGCCATGTGGACGGGGTCATCGGCATCGGCCACAGCAGCGAAGAGAAAACCATCGGAACCGAAGACGTTCGGATTCTGGAGCAGTTTGCGAAACTGGCCTCCATTGCTCTGGACAATGCCCAGCTCTACACCCAGATGCAGCGGGAACTGACCGAGCGAAAACGGGCCGAAAAGGAGAGCCGGGAGATGGAAATTCAACTCCGGCGGGCTCAGAAGATGGAGGCCATGGGGACACTGGCCGGCGGCATCGCCCATGATTTCAACAATATTTTGGGAGCCATCATCGGATTTACGGAAATGGCAGTTCACGACACCGGAAGCGACTCCCGTGCCCACCACAATATGCACCAGGTTTTAAAAGCCGGGAATCGGGCCAAAGAACTGGTAAGACAAATTCTCTCCTTTACGCGGGAAACCCGGCGGGAAAAAGAATCGATTCTAATGGCGCCCCTTCTGAAGGAGACACTCGAACTGCTGCGGGCCTCTCTGCCCACCACCATTACGTTTCACCAGCATGTCGAGGAAGGCCCCGGAATGGTTTTCTGCAACGCCTCGGAAATCCATCAGGTGATCATGAATTTATGCACCAACGCGGCCCATGCCATGGAAGACAAAGGCGGCGAATTGACGGTGCGCCTGGAAAAGATTCAACTGAAACCGGGGCAGATGCCGGGAATGAACCCGGGAGATTATCAGAAACTGACGATTCGGGATACCGGCCACGGTATGAACGCCGAAACCGTGGAGCGGATTTTCGATCCCTATTTTTCCACCAAAACACCGGAAAAAGGCACGGGTCTCGGTCTGGCCATCGTCCATCGAATCGTGCAGGATTGCGGCGGCCTGATTCAGGTGGACAGCCGGCCCGGCAGCGGAACCATTTTTGAGATCTTTTTTCCGCTCGTCTTTTCGGAGGAACGATCGGAAAAAGAACCGGTGTTGCCGCCCTCGTCCGGAAAACAGGAAAGAATTCTTTTCGTGGATGATGAACCGGTGCTGGTGGAACTTGGAAAAGAGATGCTGGAACGTCTGGGATATCGGGTCGAGGTTCGCCGGAATCCTCGGGAGGCCCTGGCTGCGTTTACCCGAACCCCGGACCGGTATGATCTGGTAATCACAGATATGACGATGCCCCACATGACCGGGGATGTGCTGTCGGAAAAGCTGATGGCGGTTCGGCCGGACATCCCCATCATTGTCTGCACCGGCTTCAGCGAGCAGATCAATCCCGAAAAGGCGAAACGGATCGGCGTTCGGGACCTGCTCATGAAACCGGTCTCCATGGAGGATCTATCCCGATCCATTCACAGAGCATTGAATCATGCCTAATCCACTCAAGGGAAGGAAAACAGAAATGACCGAAATTCGAATTACCGACCCGCTGTTGAGACGAATTCTGTATGCCGTCGGCATTATGGGAGTGATCGCCTTCGGCTTCTACACCTTCGGACTTCTCAAAGAGTCGTTCGCCGTGGTTTTGAACGTCCTGACCCCGTTCATCATCGCCTTGCTCCTGGCCTATATACTGGCCCCCCTGGTGATCGGTCTTCAGCGCCGGCTGAAGCTCGGACGCGTCATGGGAACCCTGGTCCTGTATTTGATTATTTTCCTGGTATTTTTTCTGCTCCTGGCCTTTTTGATTCCCACGGTGATTTCAGAGCTGGTTCATCTGTTTCAGGTTATTAAAACCGCTTTCCCCGTGTTCTTGGACAAGCTGGCCCGCCACCCCTTTCTCAATATCGATGCGGCCTGGATGGATCTGCTCGCCGATAAAATTCGGCAGATTCAGATGGATTATGAGAATATAGTTAAAGAAATCCTGCCGGGCCTGAAACAGATGGCCGCGGGCGGTTTCCAGGCGGTGGAAACGGCGACCAAGGGGCTTTTCAGCGGCATCGGCTCGGTGGTCGGTTTTTTCTCTTTTCTGATTTTCGTGGGCATTATCAGTTTCTATTTTATTATCGACTGGGAAAAAATCGGGCCGACCATTCGAAAGATGGTTCCGCCGGAACATCGGGAGCAGGTGTTTTCCCTTTTACAAAAGATGGATACGGCCGTGGGCGGATTTCTCCGGGGCCAGT
Organism: Desulfococcaceae bacterium; assembly: GCA_046541495.1. Taxonomy (GTDB): domain Bacteria; phylum Desulfobacterota; class Desulfobacteria; order Desulfobacterales; family Desulfococcaceae; genus JAABSQ01. The sequence goes on along the minus strand of JBKHDE010000025.1, from coordinate 11,537 downwards.
TGACCGTCTCCCTTATCGTGGGCACCCTGTTCGCCTTCGGACTCTTCGGTATGGGCTTCATCGGTTTTCCGGCCCTGCGAAATTACTGTATTTTGATCGGCACGGTGGCGGCCATCGGCGGGTTCATTCCCTACCTGGGACCCATCATGGGGGTGACCCCGGCCATTTTAATCATTCTGTTCACCGGCGGCGTTCCCTGGAGCGTTAAACTGATCACACTCCTGACGGTTCTCACCCTGTTTGCCGTTATTCAGGGAATTGAAGGATTCATTCTTCAGCCCAAGATCGTCGGAAAGGGAGCGGGACTTCATCCTCTGGTGGTGCTTCTGGCGCTGATCGCCGGGGCTCAGTTCGGGATCGGCGGAATGATCGTGGCGGTGCCCATCGCCAGTATTACCCAGGTGCTGGTGCGTGAATTTTACTGGCAGCCCGTTCAGCAACGGGAGGCGGCATTGGCCGAATCCGCCGATGTTCCCCAGACCTCAAAAGGATAATCCATGGCCACCCGGGAACTTCTTTTCGATTTGTTCCGGAAACGCCTCGAAGAACTGGCGAATGAAAAAGGATTGTCGAACCCGGAGAAGGAGGCCGTGATTGAAACCCTGCGGCATGCCATGGCCAACCCTTACATGACAGAGGATCAAATCTACCGGGATTTGATCCGAAAAACCTCGGGTTAGATGCGGATTCAGCGGCTGGAACTGAAAAATATCGGCTGTTTTGGCCGGGCTGACTTTGAATTCGGCGAGGCCACCCTCATCTTCGGGGAAAACCGAACCGGGAAGTCGACCCTGGTCTACGCCCTTTTTTTCGCCCTCTTCGGCCGTCATCTGAATGCCGGCCTGACGCTGAAAGATCTTTGCACCAAGGGAGAGCCTTCCGGCGGAGCCCATCTTGAGTTTAAAGAGAATGGTTCTGTATACCGGCTTCATCAGTCCACCGACGGCCTGCCGACCCTCCATGAAAAATCGAACCTTGAAACAGACTGGCGGCCGGTGAAACTGACCGATTCGGAAGACCTTCGCGGGTTGATTCCCCTGACCCCGGAAACCGCCGCCCTGACCGCTTTTTTCCGGGAAAGCGAACTGATCTATTTTCTCCAGGACATTCCCAAATACAACAAAACCCTGCTCCAGAGCCTCATCGGCATGGACGATATCCTCATACTCAAGTCCCGGTTTAAAAAAGCCTGGGCCAAGGCACGGGAATTCAGAAAAGGGGTCTCCAAAGTCACCCCGCCTCCCCAACCGGACCCTCTTGAAATCGAACTGGCCCGTCGGCAGCTGGCCAAGGCGGAATCCTCCCTTCAGGAGACCGAATCCGAATATCAGGCTTCCATTCGATCGAAGGGGAACACCCCCGCCGTCACCCGATTGTTGCAGCAACAATATGAAGAAAAGCGGACCCGTCTTGAACAGGCCCGCGAGCAGAGAAAACGCCACCCTTCTCTCGATGCCCTGGAACAAAAGAGATCGGAAATTCAAGGCCGTTTATCCGCTGCGGAAGCGATTCGCCGATCCGCCGATGCGCTTCAGCACCGAATCGGAGGCAACACCCGGGAAGCGGACCAGGTCCGCACCCGAATGGAAAAACTGTCCCGGCTGGAACAGAATTCGACCTGCCCGCTGTGCGAGCAGGAACTTCCCGCCCGGCGGTTGACGGAAATGATCCAGGAGATGGAAAAGCGCTCCGCCGCCCTCGAAAAAGATCGACAATTGCTGGAAAAGGAGGTGGCCAAGAACCAAAGATTGGAAAGGGACCTGGAATCCGCGAAAAGCGCCGTTCAGGACATTGAGGATCAGATTCGCCGTCTGCGGGAATTGGAAAGACGCATCAACGACCTGGAAAACCAGGTAAAGGGATTGAAATCCGATTTGTCCTCTTTCGAATCCCACGGCATAAAGGCTGACGGGTCCAACGTCCGTGAAAACACCTTGGCGGAGGGTTCGCCCTTTCCAAAAAAGCCGGAAGGTTTGGAGACCCGGCGGCGGAAAGCCCAGGAGTCCGTCATTCACAACAAGGTTCTGCTGAGGCAATATGAGGAGCGGATTCAGCGAAATAAAGAGAACCGGGAGAACCTGGATATCGCCGAAAGGAATGTGCTGATCTGCGCCACCGCCTGTCAAGCCTTCGAGGAGTCGGTTCAGATGCTGGGCGGCAAAATGCTGGAGCGGGTGCGCCGAAGCATCGAAATCTGGTCCCGCCATTTTACCTTTCTTCACCGGTTCGATATTCAAATGACCGACCGAGAGCTGTTGCCCATCATTCAAGCCAAAGGGTACCATTATAAACTGAACCAGATGAGCAAAAGCGAACGGATCTTCCTGTATCTGATGCTCAAACTGGCCATCGGGGAAGCCCTGGGTCATCTCGGGCTGTTTATTCTGGATGATCCCGCCGACGGACTCGACCACAAAAGAAAACAGACCCTGGCCTATCTTCTGGCTGAAGTGGCGAAGAAACGCCAGGTGATCGTCACCACCAATGACCCTGTTTTCGCTGAGCTTTTCCCTACTGCACGGCGGATCAATCTGTAAGGATGACGTTACCCGGCCGCTAAAGAGTGAAGCCGGATTTTCAGTGTTCGAAACGGCGATGGAAACCGACCGTTTCTCCTTGACTCACCTGTTCTCCTTCTTCTATAAGAAAAGGATGGAAAGCCCCCTGCGGCGCCTCCAAAACCGCCTCATCATCAATATATAAAAGGCTACCGCCCATGAGTAAGGTAAAAGAGATCATGACCCGCGAGGTCCTCACGGTGACTCCGGACACGGAAATCACCCAGGCGACCAAACTCCTCATCGACAACCGAATCAACGGGTTGCCGGTCGTCGATGAAGAGGGAAAAATCAAAGGAATTCTGTGCCAGAGCGATTTGATCGCCCAACAGAAAAAACTTCCCCTGCCGTCGTTTTTTACTTTTCTCGACGGGTTTATCCCCATGACCTCCATGAAGCAGCTGGAGAAACAGATTCAAAAGGTCTCCGCCACCACCGTGGCCCAGGCCATGACCCCCAACCCGGTGACGGTGGACCCGGAAACGTCCATCAACAATGTGGCCGCTCTCATGGTGGACAAGAATTACCATACGCTTCCGGTGGTCGAAGGCGGAAAACTGGTGGGTATTGTGGGAAAGGAGGATATCCTTCGCACATTGACGTCCGGCACTGAAACCGTTTCCTGACCTGCGAACCCTATTTTAAAAAGGGGCAACCGATGAAAAAACTATTTTCGGTCATGATGATTTTGCTGCTCACGGCGGGCGTATCCTTTGCAGTGCCCCCATCCAATTGCGGATGCGGCCTCGGCAGCATGGTATTTCAAGACCAGAACGGGCTCATATCCCAGGTCAGTGCCGTGACCACCAACGCGCTGTTCGGCAATCAAACCTTCGGAATCACCTCCGGCACCCTCGGCTGCGATCGCCCCGGCACCCTGATGCACAACCAGGCAGCGAACCGGTTTGTGGCCGAAAATATGGACAATCTGGCCATCGACATCGCCACCGGCCAGGGAGAATCTCTTCAGACCCTGGCGGAAATTATTCAGATGCCGATCGTCAAACGGCCGATTTTCTTTGCCACCCTTCAAACCAATTTCGACAATATCTATCCCAATCCCCAGGTCACCCACGATTTTGTAATTCAACAGATCGCCCGGATTCTTGAAAGGATTTAGGCAGCAGAAGGCTTTCTTTCGAATCAATCTCCTGCTGGTCGGAATCTTCGTGGCCGGATGCCTGGCAGATACCTGCCGGGGAGAGGAATTCGACCGACCTCCCCACCTGAAAAGCCTCCTTCAGAAAGCCGAGGCAAAGCAGCTTCACCAGGAAAAATACTGGTGGATTCTGCTTCACTATCGCAAGACGTTTTCAAAAATCGAAAGCCGAATCGATGATCCCGCTTTTTTTTTGGCGCCGAAGGGAAAAACCGACCCCCGCGCCGAGTTGCGCGCCACTCTCACCGCCTTTTTTGCCCCCCCTACTCCGGAAAAAGAACACCCGGTCTGCCGGTTCAACGCCCGATTTCACTGGCTGGCCGAAAAGCTGGATCTCGATTTCTCCCGTCTTTCCATCAGCCGATGTCACTCTTTTGAACAGGTTCTTTCGGACCTCACCCCCCGGTCGGCTGCGCTAGTCTTTCCGACCTATCACATGAACAATCCGGCCTCCATGTTCGGGCATATTCTGCTCAAAATCGACACCGGCACAAAGAGCGATCTGCTTTCCCAAGCCGTCAATTACGCCGCAAGCACCACCGAAACCAACGGCCTGCTGTTTGCCTTCAACGGGCTTTTCGGGGGGTATCGGGGATACTACGCCATCGAGCCTTATTATCGAAGAATCAGGGAATACAGCGATATTGATCAGCGGGATATCTGGGAATACGAATTGACCCTGACCCAAAGCGAAATCGTACGCATGCTGCGGCACCTCTGGGAACTGCGCGGCCAATCGCGAAAAGTCTATTCGGATTATTTTTTTCTGAATGAAAACTGCGCCTACAATCTCTTGTATCTTCTGGAAGCGGCCCGCCCCTCCGTCGACCTGATACCGTATTTCCCCTTATGGGTGCTGCCGGTGGATATCATTAAATCGGTTCAAAGGGCGGGACTCATTCGAGAGGTCCGGTACCGGCCTTCCCCGGCGACCCGTATTCGGCATCAGGCCGGTCCCATTACACCGAAGAACCGGAGGATCGCCGTTCAAATCACCGAAGGCTCTCTCTCCGTGGAGGAATTGAAAACAAGCCCCTTTTCGCGGGATGACAAAATTCACCTTCTGGATCTGAGTGCCGTGTACCTGAAATATCGATATACACAGGGGGAAATCCCACAAGCCCGGTATCGGAAAACACTCATAGAGATCCTCAGAGCCCGCAGCCGATTGGGCCCCGGCGAACCCGCGCCCGACCCGGTGGCGCCGTCTCGGCCGGACGAGGTTCATGAAGCCGGCCGAATCACCCTGGGGACGGGATTTCGGGATGGAGATCCGTTTCTGGAGATCGGTTACCGCCCGGCCTTCAGTGATCTGCTCGACACCGAATTCGCCGCCGGCCAAGGCGCCCGGCTTGAATTCCTCAACACCCGTTTCAGATATTACCCCGATGATCGACGTCTGGCGTTGGAAAACCTGGATCTGATTCATATCCTTTCCATATCCCCCCGGGATCGATTCTTCCGGCCCATTTCCTGGAAACTCAACCTTGGCCTGCACCAAGCCTTACGGAAGAACGGAGATGAATCCGCGATTTTTGAATTCAATACCGGCGGCGGAATGGCCCATTCCGCCGAATTCCCCGGAATCTGGTTCGGATTCCTGGAACCCAGGCTCCAGGCCGGTGAAACCCTGGAAAAAGGATACGCAGCGGGGATAGGCGTTTCCGCCGGACTTTTAACCCCTGTTGCAAAGGGGTGGAAATCCCTGGTGTATGTTCGGCATACCTATTTTCCTGCGGGTGATGATTATCAACATTCGGAAGTATCCTGTTCTCAGCATCTCCGGCTGTCCCGAAATCATGCCTTGGAACTGGACTTGAACTGGGAGAAGGCATATGATCAGGAGGTTTTGGAAACCGCCCTGCAGTGGCATATTTTCTTTTGATCAGGAGGAGAGGTGAAGGAATCCATTCAGCTGTTTCGAGATTATATTAGAGAATGTATTCACGACTTGCGGGAATCAGGCACCGCTTCTCGGAATGCCTATCTGGCCGCGGCCGATACAATTCGGGAAAGACGGCTTCAACAGGAAATCCCCGGCCTTTGGGAGCACCCCCCGCTCATGCTGACCGCCACGATAGACGACGGATGGGGGTACGGCCTGGAAGTCATTCATCGGTTCGCCGAAGCAGTGGGTCTGGCGTGCAACCCCCTCGGGCTGCTTCTCAATCCCGAAAGGATTATTGAGGAATGCCGATCCCATCGACCGGACCTCCTCGGCTTGACTGTGCTTCAATTCGATTCCGAAGATGCGCTGAAACTGATTCGAAAAAATATCCCGAAGCGCACCCGAATCGTGGCCGGCGGACCGCTTTTCCGGGCCGATCCCGATTTCGCCCCACGGACCGGTATTGATGCGGCGGTGCGGGATGCCGCCGGCTTTTTAGAATTCGTGTTGGATATGGAGCTGTGAAATTGCCCCTTGACCATTGATCCCCCTTTGTGTATCAATTCATTTGAAATTACAGGAAATATTCATTCGATCCATAAATCACAATTTTTTCGGATCATTGCGGGAAAGACGGGGCGGGAATGCCGGGGCGGGAATGACGGGCTTGCTGCGGGACCGCCGGAGCACACAGCATCTGGATCAGGAGGCGAGATGGAAAAAATCAATATTTCGGAAAAACTTCGCACCTTTGACAAGTATTGGCAATCCAAGCAGGTCACCGATTTCAACAATCAGTCGGTGAAACTGGTCAAATTGAAGGGCGAATTTGAATGGCATCACCATAAAGCGGAAGATGAGTTTTACCTGGTGCTCAAAGGGCAGCTCAACGTCGAGCTTGAAGACGGATCCATGGTTCTGGATGAAGGGGATCTGTTTGTGGTTCCCCGCAATCAGGGCCATCGCCTACTGGCGGCTCAGGAAGTACACCTGATGATCATCGAGCCGAAATCGACCCTGCACGGAGAGACCATTAAAAAGGAGCTTGAAAAAACCGGGAGTGAGTCCACGGAGAGTTGATTTATTCCAAACGGGTACTAGTTTAAGCGCTGTAAATCGCCAAATCTCGAAAGGTTTCCTTTTCAGCAAAGAGATCTTTCTTCATCAGTCCCGCCTGATTGGCTGGCTCTTAAACCCTAACGAAAGGAATATGTCATGAAAACATTACGAGCAGTTCCTTTTCCTGGAATGATCGGCTTTCTGATGGTCCTTGCGCTTTCTTTGCCGGCGGGCGCCGCACAAACCTATAAAATCGATCCGGTCCATTCTTCGGTGATATTTCGAATCAAGCATCTCGATATCACCTATGTCTACGGGCGTTTCAACACGCCTTCTGGAACCCTCCGGTTCGATCCCGACAATGCGGCAAACAACGCCATCGACATGTCCGTTGAAGCGGTCAATGTCGATACCGACAATTCCAAACGGGACAAGCATCTTCAAAGCGAAGATTTTTTCCATGTGATCAAATACCCGTACATTTCCTTTAAAAGCAAATCTTTTAAAAAAATCGAACCGGATCTATACGAAGTATCCGGAGATTTGACCCTTCACGGAGTCACCAAACCGATGACGGTGACCGCCCGTCATACCGGCTCGGGTGAAGATCCCTGGGGCGGACGACGGATCGGCTTCGAATCCACCTTCTCGGTCGACCGGACCGACTTCGGCGTCACCGGTTCACCCGACAGTGTGGCGGATACGGTTCAAGTCACGGTCAGCGTGGAAGCCATTCGCGAATAAGAGATTCGTTACCCGTAACAGCGGCGGAATGAAACCGGTCCGCCGCTGTTCTTCAATATTATTAATGATCGACAGAACAGACTCGGAAAAGGATATGAACCACAATTTTTTCTCCGGATTACGATCGCTTTTCACCGCTTGCCTTCGAACCCCTCTGCCTGCCATCCTGACGACCGCCTTTTTACTGACAGGTGCGCTGCCGCTTTCCGCAGCCGACACCGAATTCATCGGAAAATCCCGAACGGTCAAGGTGGATGTCGGAAACCTCTTTTCCCGGCCCTTTGAAACCGCTTCGGTGATGGATACGCTTCAGGCGGGAGACCAGGTGACCCTTCTGGCAAAAGAAGGGGACTGGTACATGGTCAAACTTCCGGACCAGCGCCTGGGGTGGGTGCATCAGCGCCTGTTTACGGAGCCTGAACCGCCCCCCGCCTCAACCGATAAGCCGGCCCCGAGCCCCCCATCAGAGCCGGCCGACCCAGAAGAAATCCTGCCGCGCCTGGCACTCCGGGTGGACAAGGGATGGGTTCGAGAAGCACCTTCCTCCCAAGCAGAAGCCAAGTTCGCGCTCAGCAAGGGGGATATCGTCTCCGTTGTTGATACCATGGAAGGATGGTATTATATTCGGCTCGAAGACGGCAGAAACGGGTGGGCCTATCAGGACCTGTTTCGGCCGGTTGAAGATACGACACAGGTTTCGGTCCCTGAGCCGGTTCAGATCCCATCCCCGGAGGAATCCACACCCTCCGATTCGGAATCCCCCCTATTCGAAGCAAGATTAAAGGTGGATTCCGGAAGGGTTCGGACCCTCCCCACCACCACCTCCGGCGTCAAATTCGGGCTGCAAAAGGGGGATACCGTTTCGGTGATGGATACACGGGACGGATGGTATTTTATTCAAACCCCGAACGGGGAAACCGGATGGGCCTATCACACCCTGTTCTATCCGCCGCCCGAAGGAACATCCGCTGCGGTCTCCGGCGAATCGGAATCGGAAGCGGAACCGGTGACCGATTCGGAAGAACCCCCGGTGACCGCCGGCGAGCCTCTTTTCAGGGCCCGGGTCAAGGTGGATTCCGGGCGGGTTCGGGAAGCCCCCACCACCGAGTCGCAAATCAAATTCGGGATTCAGAAAGGCGACACCGTTTCGGTGGAGGATACCCGCGACGGCTGGTATTTCATTCGATTGGACGGCGGTCCATTCGGCTGGGCCCACCAGAGCCTGTTCAGTCTGGATGCGGCGGGGGAGAGTGAAATCAAGAAAATCGAGTCTATTCGGTTTGAAGACGGCCCGGCCGGAGAAGAAAAGATCATCTTTTCACTCAACGGGTTTTATCCGCCCAAAACCTTTGCATTGGATGAAGAGGTGCCCAAGGTGGTCTGCGATTTCATCAATACGCGCCTGGGTCCCAATCTGGGAAATTCCATTACGGTGGGAGGGGACCTGGTGCAGAAAATTCGAATCGGATACCATGAATCCCCCGAAGAAAAGGTCAGAGTGGTGATCGATCTTTCACCGGATAAAAAATACAGTGTGGAGCAGGTTTTTTATAAAAAAACGAATCTCTACACCCTGACCTTCAAAAACCTGGGCACCCCCGTCGAGTAGCGGACTGACTACATCAGATCCGGTCCGAGAACGGCGGCGGTTCGAACCTCCTCGGCGTAGTACCAGTTCAGAGAGGGAATCCCGTGGAAGAAAATGATGCGGGGTTCCCCTTCTCTTGTGACCTCCTCCAACCCGGATTCCTTTCGCAGGACCTTATCCACCACCGCCTGAACCGGAAAGAGTTCCAACTGAAGCGCCGAATCGGTGGAAAACGCCTCCAGCGGCATCCCCAACTGGCTGGAACTGACCACCACCCGTCCCTTTTCATCCAGCAGAAAGCTTTCCACCACGCCGACGGCGCCGCTTCGGGTCAGTGCATCCTGAATGATGGTGGTATAGGTGACGTCCATCCCCGCCACCCCGAGCATACGCCCGTTTTGGTCATGGATCGCAGTGGCGCAGGGCAAAACCCGGCCCAGCCCCTGAACATCGATATACGGGTTTCCCCAGGACACCACCTCCTTGTGGGCGCCGAAACGGTACCAGGGGCGAAGCCGCGGGTCATAGCCTTCCGGGTAGCGACCCTTGCCCGGATAGGAGTACATCACCCCGGCCTCCAGGCCGAGAAAGACCCAGCTCACCGGCAGGCCGTGAATGGTAATGCGACGCCGGGCCTCCTCCTCTGATAAAGGCGCCGAATTGCCCCGGCTGTTCAGCAGCATTTGCCGAAAGTGGTACCGCAAAGGGGCCAACCGCTGCATCATCGGACGCACCTCATCCGGGGTCACCCCCGGGGCCAGTTTGACCACCGGATAGTCGACGCTCACCGGCTGGCCGTACAAAGGGGAAAGCGCCAGATCCGAGGGGGCTCGCCCGGGACTCAAAAAGTCGGATTGCCAATACAGCCGCTCCTGGTTTTCGGGTGCGTTTTCAATCAGATAGAGAGCATCATCCACCAGATTGGCCAATTGATCCTCCAGCCGCATAAACCGGCTGTCGATATAGTGGGCCTGGGCCGACACCTTGGTCAACAGGTGGGTCAGTTTTTTTTCCCGAATTCGGGCGTTTTTCATGGCCACCTGTTTGCTCACCAGGTTCCAGATGGTCACCCCGGAAGAGATCAACAGAAACGACAACACCACGATGGCGGTGAGATGACGGTGTTTGTTCATCCATCGCCACATCTTGCGGGGAAGATTGTCCGGCAGCTGGGATACTTCGTCTCCTCGGAGAAATCGGCGCACATCGTCGGCCAGAATACTCACACTCGGATACCGGTCCTCCGGGTCAAAGGCGGTGGCCTTCCGGATAATGGCCTTGAGCTCAGGCGCGATCTTCTTTTCCGGAAGCATGTGGGTCAGCTGGTTGATCTCTCCATCTTCGGCCCACGCCAGCTTTTTGGTCATGTCGCCGGGCCGGGCCGGCTTCAGGGTCACCAATTCATACAGCATGACGCCCAGGGAGAATTGATCGCTGGCCTGCCCCACATCCGGAAGCCCTTTGACCTGTTCCGGAGAAATGTATCCAGGGGTTCCAACGACACTGCCCAGTTCGGTGCCGCCGACATACAATTCCGATTTCCGGGCCGCCACCTTCTGAATCCCGAACAGGGTCTCGGGCATTTCCTTGACCCGTTTGGCGATGCCCCAGTCCATGACGTAGACCTCGCCGTAATCCCCCACCATGACATTGGAGGGTTTCAGATCCCGATGAATCACCTCCTTGCTGTGGGCGTAGATCACACCGTCGCAGGCCTTGAGGAAATATCCCAGCCGGGCGTTGAGATCCAGTTCGGGGGGAAGTTCGGCTTTGGGGTCTTCTTTAAAGATCTGTCTCGACCGGGTGATGATATCGGTCAAGGTCTGGCCCTTGATGAGCTTCATCACAAAGGAGACGTTTTTTTCATCCGTATCCGGTTCTTTGACCGTATAGAGGGGAACGATATTGGGATGATCCAGCTGGGCGGTGATCTGGGCTTCTCTTAAAAAATAGCTTAAAGCGGCCGGGGATGCCGCGGCTTCCTTTTTCAGCACCTTGACCGCGACCTTGCGCAGCAGCTGGGTGTCTTTGGCCAGTTTAACCTCGCCCATTCCCCCTTCGCCGATGCTGCCCAGATCGAGATATCGGGCTTCCATTTTTCCGAAGCGGTCGAACACCTCTTCGGAAAAATTGATCTTGGTATCATCCTCGGCATTTCCCCCGCCGTTTCCGCCGGCATCCGGGGAGCGGGGTTCCTTTATGGGCGAATCGATCGGTTTCGATGGAGGGATCACCTGAAAAACGTGCTTACAACTGGCACACCGTAATTTGGTTCTCCCTTTTTTGATGAGTTGGTCATCGATATTGAAGCTGGTTCCGCACTGGTCGCAACTAACGATCATGAAGATGCCCCTTATCCAGGAAGAAAGGGCCGATGCCCTCTTACACGAAATTATCGCCGACGCGTTCTGAAATGTACCGGGAAGCGGCCTGTACTGTAATAAGTTTATGAATGAATTTCAACACAAAAGGATGTCTTTGGGCTGGAAGGTCTGTTTTGAAGATAATGTAAAAAAGAGAAGAAGGAAAAAAGAGGAAATC
>JBKHDE010000024.1:0-32259 GCA_046541495.1 Desulfococcaceae bacterium | reverse complement strand
TCCGCCCCCGCCGCCGCCCACGATGGCGGAGACCTGTTTGATGATGTTGCCGGCGTGGTATTTGCCGGTGAGGTCTTGGGTGACGACGGTGATGAGCATGGCTTTGCCGTCGGAACCGCTGCCGAGGACCAGGATGCCGGACTTGATTTTATCCCGGAACTTGTCGGCGGCGTCCCGCAGGGCCGCCGGGGTATCGGCCGCCACTTTTTTGGCCAGCACCCGGACATCCCCCACCGTGCGGATGTCATCCTCGATGGAGGCCGCCGACATGGTGGCCATCTTGGCCTTGAGCCGCTCCACCTCTTTTTCCAGGGTTTTCTGGTGGGACAGATTCTTTTCCAGCCGCTCCACCAGGTTTTCCGGCCGATCCTTGAGAAGCCCCGCGGCTTCCCGCAGGGTGCGGGCGGTGCGCTGGACATGGGCCACCGCCGCGGCCCCGGTCATGGCCTCGATGCGCCGGACCCCGGAGGCGATGCTCGACTCGCCCACGATCTTGAAAAAGCCGATGTCCCCGGTCTGCCGAATGTGGGTGCCGCCGCAGAGTTCTTTGCTGAAGTCGGCCAGGGAGATGACCCGGACCCGGTCTCCGTATTTTTCTTCAAACAGGGCGGTGGCGCCGGACTGAAAGGCCTCTTCGGCGTCCATCTCCTTGATCTCCACCGGCACATTCAGGCGCACCCGGGCGTTGACCCGGGTTTCGATCTCTTCAAGGGTTTCGGCTGTCACCTGAGAGAAATGGGTGAAGTCGAACCGGAACCGGTCCGGCGCCACCAGGGAGCCGGCCTGCTTGACATGGTCTCCCAGCACCTCCCGCAGCACCGAATGAAGGATATGGGTGGCGGTGTGGTGGCGGGCGGTGGCCTGGCGGGCCTCCGGGTCCACGGTCAGGGTGACGATGTCGCCCTTGTGAGCGGTGCCGGAGTTGATCTTTCCCCGGTGAATGACCAGACCGGTGGGATCTTTAATGGTGTCGGTCACCCTCATTTCAAATCCCGGACCGGTAATGGCGCCCACGTCTCCCACCTGCCCCCCGGATTCGCCGTAGAAGGGGGTTCTTGCGGTGACCGCCTCGATCTCTTCTCCGGCGCCGGCCTCGGGAACCGCCTCCCCGTTTTTGACCAGAAGCAGAATGTCGGATTCGCAGGAGAGGGTCCGGTATCCCACGAATTCGGGGATGATGCCCCGGGCCGAGAGGTTTTTATAGGCCTCGCTGATCTGGGTGAAGCTGGCGGTGGAGCGGGATTTTTCACGCTGTCGGGCCATATTCTGATCGAAGGTGTCCATATCAAGGGTCATGTCCCGGTCCCGGACCATGTCCCGAACGATGTCCACCGGAAAGCCGAAGGTGTCGTAGAGTTTGAAGATGACGTCTCCGGGCACCTCGGTTTCGCCCTTGGCCTTCATTTCGGAAAGGGTGTCGTTGAGAAGTGCCAGCCCCTTGTCGAGGGTTTCGGAAAACCGGACCTCTTCGTTGGTGATGACGTTGGTGATGAAGGCGGATGCCTCGGACAGCTCCGGATAGGCCGGTTTCATGATATCGAAGACCACCCCGGCGGTTTCATGAAGAAAGGGTTTGGTGAGGCCGATGTTGCGGCCGTACCGAATGGCCCGGCGCATGATCCGCCGCAGCACGTACCCGCGGCCCTCGTTGGCGGGAAGCACCCCGTCGTTGATCAGGAAGGCGGCGGCCCGGCTGTGGTCGGCGATCACCTTCATGGCCACATCCGATTCGTGGGAGGCCCCGATCCGTTTGCCGGAGAGTTCCTCGGCTTTTTGAATAATCGGAAAGATCAGGTCGGTTTCAAAGTTGGTAGGGGCGTTCTGGAGAATGGAGACCATCCGCTCCAGGCCCAGCCCGGTATCGATGCTCGGCTTGGGCAGCGGGGTCAACTCGCCGGAGGCGTCCCGGTTGAACTGCATGAAGACCAGGTTCCAGATCTCCAGAAACCGGTCGCACTCGCACCCGAGTTTGCAGGCGGGACCGCAGGCGAACTCGGCGCCCCGGTCGAGATGGATCTCCGAGCAGGGGCCGCAGGGGCCGGTGTCGCCCATGGCCCAGAAGTTGTCCTTTTCTCCGAAGCGTTCGATTCGGTCGGCGGGCACCCCCACGATCCGCTGCCAGAGTTCGTCGGCTTCGTCGTCGTCGAGATAGATGGAGACCCAGAGCTGGGCCGGATCGAGGCCGTACCCGTTGGTCAGGAGGTCCCAGGCGAACTCGATGGCTTTTTCCTTGAAATAGTCTCCGAAGGAGAAATTGCCCAGCATTTCGAAGAACGTGTGGTGCCGGGCGGTGTAGCCCACGTTCTCCAGATCGTTGTGCTTTCCGCCGGCCCGGACGCATTTCTGGGAGGTGGCGGCCCGGTTGTAGCCGCGCTTTTCTTCCCCCAGAAAGGTGCGTTTGAACTGGACCATTCCGGCGTTGACAAAGAGCAGGGTCGGGTCGTCCTGGGGAACCAGGGAGGAGCTTCGAACCACCTGATGACCGTGTTTCTGAAAATAATCAAGGAATTTTTTGCGTACGTCGTTGCCTGTCATGGATCACTCCGTGGTTGAATGGGTTATTCGGTCTCCTCCGCGACCGGCTTCTCCGACTCGGGTTCGTCCTTGGACTTGGATTTGACCATCCCGAGGTCGGACCGTACTTTGCCGAGCACCTCATCGTAGATATCCGGATTGTCATTGAAGTAGCGCTTCACGTTTTCCCGGCCCTGACCGATCCGGTTGCCGTCATAGGAGTACCAGGAGCCGCTCTTTTCGATGATATTGGTCTCCACCCCCATGTCGAGCAGGTCCCCGGTTCGGGAAATCCCTTCGCCGTAGGTGATGTCGAATTCCGCCTCCTTGAAGGGCGGGGCGATCTTGTTTTTGACCACCCGCACCTTGGTCCGGTTGCCGATCACCTCCTGGCCTTCCTTGATGGCGCCGGTGCGCCGAATATCGATGCGCACCGAGGAATAAAACTTGAGTGCATTGCCGCCGGTGGTGGTTTCGGGGTTGCCGAAGACCACCCCGATTTTCATTCGAATCTGATTGATGAACATCACCGTGGTCATGGTCTTGCCGATGGTGCCGGTGAGCTTTCGCAACGCCTGGGACATGAGCCGGGCCTGAAGCCCCATGTGGGCGTCGCCCATCTCTCCTTCGATTTCGGCCCGGGGCACCAGGGCCGCCACCGAGTCGATGACCATGATGTCGATGGCGCCGCTTCGGACCAGCATGTCGGCGATTTCCAGGGCCTGCTCCCCGGTGTCGGGCTGTGAGACCAGCAGGTCGTCGCAGTTGACCCCGAGTTTTCGAGCGTACTCGGTGTCCAGGGCGTGTTCGGCGTCGATGAAGGCGGCGATTCCGCCCTGTTTCTGGGCCTGGGCCACCGCGTGCAGAGCCAGGGTGGTCTTTCCCGAGGATTCGGGGCCGAAGATTTCGATGACCCGCCCCCGGGGATATCCGCCGACCCCCAGGGCCAAATCCAGAGCCAGAGAACCGCTGGGAATGGATGGAACATCCACCACCTGTCTGCTGCCCAGTTTCATGATGGAGCCCTTGCCGAACTGACGTTCGATCTGGGACATGGCGGATTCGACCGCCTTCGATTTTTCCGGTGATATGCTCATGGATTCCTCCTGAAATATGTCGATCTGTTTCATGGGGTCGCGGGTGATGCTCTCGGTTGAATGACCGGCCTTACGTGTCGCCCCCCAGGGGGACCGATTTCAGCCGGGTGTAGACCGCGCCGTCGGGTTTCAACTCGCTTTGATAGAGAACCATTTCCTCGGCGGTGAACGGAGCCGATTCGATGTTTCCGAGTGCCGCCATGACCTCGGCCAGGGGTTTCGAATTCAGGTTTCCCTTGGCCCGGGCGATGGTCAGGTGGGCCTTGAAGGATCGGGTATCCGGGGCAATGCCGATCCTCCCCAGGCGTTCATCCAGCCGTTTCTGAATCTCGATCAGGGAATGGGTCTCCCCCTGAAGGCCGACCCAGAGCACCCGGGGGCGGCTGATTCCCGGAAAGACCCCGAGCCCTTTGGCGCACAGGTGAATAGGCGGGGCGGCCCGGACGGTATCCGCCATGGCCTCGGCGATCCCGTCCAGGTCCGTTCGGGCCACATTCCCCAGAAACTTGAGGGTTAGATGAATGTTTTCCGGCTTGACCCACCGCATTCGAAACCCTTCGGCCCGGACCCCCTCCTGAATCCTTCGAATATGATCCCGAATCGAGGCGGGCAACGGAAAGGCGATAAAGGTTCGTAGGGGTTCCACGGCCGGTTTCCTTTTTGCTTTAAGAGGGAAGCGGCATCTGCGGCTCACCGATAAGGAAATCGCCCTTAGCGATCCATTCCTTGAGGATCTCCGCGATTTGCCGGGCCTTGACCATGCTGGAAAGCGGCACCGTGGGCACCCGCTGGCCTTCCAGGGTGATGGCGCCGCTTTTCAGCTCGGCATAGCTGACCCGGCCGTAGGTTTTGGAGATACCGTTGCCGTAGTCGTGGCCGTAATCGATGATCTGGGTGAAAATGTCTTCATCGGATATGCCGGTGTACCGGGCCATCTCCTCGTTGAGAATGGGAATGGGAATGCCCAGCCCCACCGAAAGCGAACACCCGTACCCCTGCATGCTGGCCCCCTTGAGCCAGTCGGAATGCATGGACCTCAGGTCCCCCATGACCGCCAGGGTGCCCGCCGGAGTGAGGGGGACCCCTTTGTCGGTGCGCTGAGCCCCGGGGTTGTGCTGGGTGCCGTGCCAGGTCACATAGCCGACCCCGCCGCCCAGAAAAATCCGGGTGCCCAGCCCGATGGTTTTGTAAAAGGGATCATTAAAGAGCGGACTCAACTGACCGGCCGAGCAGTAATTGGCGTTGCCGGCCCGGGGTTTGAGCGCCCCCATGTAGGTATAGACGGTGGTGTTGGTCAGGTTGACCGCGCAGTTGTAGTTCTGATACCCGTTTCGCGGGTTGCAGAGGACCGCATAGGGGAGGTCCGCCAGGGTGACCCGTTTTTCCATCTTTCGGTTGGGATAACAGGTGGTGCCGTAAGCCTCGGCCCGCAGGTGAATCTTCTTCCCGTCGATCAGGTCCTGGATCACATGGCCGCCCCCGTAGACGAATTCCCCGGGCTGAACCTTGTTGAGAGGGTCGTCTTCACAGGGTTCGGTGGCCCCGATATAGCAGTCCACCGCCGCCAGCCCGGCATATGCCGGCACGTTGTTGAGCCAGACCTTGGCCGCTTTGATGGTAGGGGCGGTTTGCCCGAAATTGAGAAAGGCGCCCGACGAGCACATGGGAGCGAAGGTACCCGTGGTGACCACATCCACCTGGTCGGCGGCTTCTTCCGGACCGTGGTCCCGAACGATGTCGATCATCTCCTCGGCGGAGACCACCACGGCTTGGCCGGCCTGAATCTTTCTATTGATTTCCCGGTAGGTTTTATTGATTCTGTGCGCTTTCATGGAGCCTGAACTCATCTTCGGGTAACGGAAAGATGATCGGATTTGACCGCCTCGATCTTGGCGGTGATGTTGTTTTCGATCCAGGCCGAATCCCACCATTCCACCGGATTGACAAAGGTATTATAAATCATCATTCCGTAATGAAGGTGATCGCCGCCTGCCAGACCGCTGGAGCCGGTCTGGCCGATGATGTCGCTTTTCGAAACGACCTGCCCGTCTGTTACATTGATGCCGCTCAGATGGGAATAGATGCTGAAAAGACCGAATCCGTGATCCAGCACGACGGTGCCGCCGTAGATCCCCACCGGGCCGGTGAATGCGACCCGCCCGTTATTGGCTGCCGGCACCGAAGCCCGGGATGTGGAGGCCAGGTCGATCCCCATGTGTACCTGATGATCCACCACCTGATCGTTATAGAGATATTCCCGATGATCCGCGAAACCGGCTTTCCGGGCCGCGTTGGGAAGCCTGAGAAAGGCCCCCTGCCAGTACCAGGTGTTTTCCGAGTTTGTGCCCAGATCTTGAAGAAAACGAGTATTGTCAACCCGAAGCTTCCGGTTGATTGCCAGAAATTTTTCCAGCGGTTGGATAAGATTGAATTCCTGAAGATCATTCTCGAATTCCGGCATGATCTGGTTCAGAAACCCGTCTGAAATCCGGAGGGTGTCTTTGCGGAATTGTTTGGGTCTGATGTAGTGGTAAAACCCGGATTTGGCGGTGTTTCCGGCCAGGTCGGTGGCCTCGACGTAGATCTGGGTTCCCCGACCCTGGGTATAATCGAGGGCCATGAGGCTCATATAGAGGTTTTCTTCACCGGTATCCAGAACATTCCGGGCCGGATAGCCGGGGAAAAAGTTTTCGCCCACCTGAACCCCGTTTTTGGGGCAGGGTTCCGATACCCGGTAGATGACCAGACCGGCGCCGCCCTGATTGATGTTGTGCTGTTTGGTGAGCACCTCGATGACCGGCGGACGGGTGTCGATCCGCACCGGTTTTTCCACCCGGGTCAGGTTGCCTTTCCACCAGTTTCTCCAGGAGTAATCCGCCGCCTCCAGTTGAAGCACCGCTTCCCCTTCGGAAAAACCGGCTTTTTTGGGCTCGATATGAACATCCAGGGTCTTGTCGAAGATTTCGCCGCCCATGACCGCATTGATGGCCGGGAATTCCTCTTCCAGAATCACCACTTCCTTGTCATTCTGTTTCAGGAGGACGCGCACGTTCCGCAGCCCGCTATTATCGTCCGACAGGATCAGGGAAAGGTCCTGGGAGGCCTGAATCGCCGCGTCCATTCCCTCGATTCTGATTCCGGGTTTTTCTCCTTCCATCTTGATAAACAAAAGCCATCCGCCGGCGAGAAAAATCACCGCCGCCATCCCGAGAAATAAACGACTTTTAAATAGTTTCCACTTTGTTTTCAAAGGGTTAAGACCTACCTTTCATTTTGAATTTATCGTAGGACAATACCAGTTCACGCCGGGGTAATCAAGACCCTTTTTCGTTTCTTGACTTTTGACCCCCTGCGCGATAAACAGAACCTTGAAGAGAGGCAAATTATGCGTAATATTATAGATGTAGCCGATTTCAGGATGGGCCGGGGGTGCCCCTTGACGGTGATCGCCGGGCCCTGTGTGATCGAGGATTTCGAGACCACCTTCGAGATCGCCGAATACCTTCGATCCGTCACAGCCGAGCTGGATCTTCCCTTTGTTTTCAAGGCCTCCTATGACAAGGCCAACCGAACCTCCATCCGGTCCTTTCGGGGGCCCGGCATGGCGGACGGATTGACGATACTGAACCGGATCAAAACCGAGCTCGGGGTGAAACTCCTCTCGGACGTCCATCGGATCAGCGAGGCGGCGCCGGCGGCCGAGGTTCTGGATATCCTTCAAGTACCGGCATTTCTATGCCGGCAGACCGATCTGGTGGTGGCGATCGCCAAAACCGAAAAGGCGGTCAACATCAAAAAGGGTCAGTTTCTGGCCCCCTGGGATGTGGCCAATATCGTAGACAAGGTCGTCTCGGTAGGCAACCCCCGGGTTTTCATCACCGAACGGGGCAGTATGTTCGGGTACAACAACCTGGTGGTCGATTTTCGTGCCATCCCGATTATGCAGGAAAACGGGGCGCCGGTGGTCTTTGACGCCACCCACAGCGTTCAGCTGCCGGGCGGGGCCGGCGGGGCTTCCGGCGGGCAGCGGGAGATGGCCCCGGTGCTGGCCCGGGCAGCCGTAGCCGCCGGTGCGGACGGGGTGTTTCTGGAGGTCCATAAAAACCCGGACAGGGCCCTCTGTGACGGCCCCAATTCCTTGCCGCTGGACCGGGTGAAACCGCTGCTGAAACAATTGGTCGCGATTCGAAAGGCGCTATGAGCCCCCGGGAGGTTTTACCCGATGCCGATGCATTGAAAGCCGATGCATTGAGAAAGGTCCGCCTGCTGCTTCTGGATGTGGACGGCGTCCTGACCGACGGAACCATCATCTACAATGAAGACGGATCGGAGACCAAACGCTTTCATGTGCGGGACGGACTGGGGATTCGGCTGCTGATGGAGGCCGGAATCGGGGTGGCCATCGTCACCGGAAGATCCTCCCGGGCCTTGCACCACCGGTGCCGGAATCTGGGGATCGAAGCGATTTATGACGGAGTGGAGGACAAGGGCGCGCTGATCAGCCGAATTGAGGTCCGCACCGGTGTTTCACCCGACGAGATGGCCTTTGTAGGGGATGACCTGCCCGATCTGCCGCTGATGCGTCGGGTGGGGATATCCGTGGCCGTGGCCGATGGACATCCGGCGGTCAGAGAGGCGGCCGATATGACGACCGCCGCGCCCGGCGGAAAAGGGGCGGTTCGCGAGGTGTGCGAAGCCATCCTGAAAGCTCGGGGATTTTGGGAAAAAATGAAAGGAAAATTTTAGGTGACGACCCGGTCCCGTAACATAAAACTGGCCCTGGTCCTGGTGATGGGGGGCGCACTGGTCCTGGTGACCTCGATGTTCGTGATGTATCGCCGAGGATCGGAGGAGGTGAAGAACATCGTCGCCTCCGCCAAACCGGATGCCGAAATCGCCATCTCCAGGGTCCGGCATGTGGCCACCAAGGAAGGCAAGACCGAGTGGCGGCTGGATGCCGACTCGGCCTATCTGGCGGATCAACGGGCCCAGGCGGTGTTTGAATCGCCGGCCATTACCTTTTTCACGGCCGACCGCGAGGAGGTGTATTTGACCGCCCGGGAAGGGGTGGTCGAAACCGATTCCAATAACATCCAGGTACACGGCGACGTGGTATTGAAAAGCGAGGACTATCGCGTGGAGACGCAGTCCCTCGACTACAAGCATGCGGATCGGGTGTTTTCTTCGAATGTGCCGGTTCGAATCAACGGCGCGGAGTTCGACCTCGAGGCCGATTCCGCCTCTTTTGATCTGAAGACCAACACGATGAAATTCAAGGGAAATGTTCAAGGGAGTTTTGGTGACGGTATCTCGCTGTAACCGGAGAGACTGTATACGGGTCTGGGTGTGGCTGGTTCTGGCGACGGTTTTGGTGTCCGGAATCGGATACGGACAGACCGCCGCCGCACCGGCGAAAGAAACCGAAGAAGCGGAACGGATTCACATCACGGCCGACAGCCTGGTGGCCGATGACAATGAGAAATTCGCTGAATTTTCCGGGAATGTGAAGGCTGTTCAGGGGGGGACCGAGATTACCGCGGATCGGCTTCGGATTTTGTACCAGGGCAGTCCGGCCGCGGGGGAAACCGCCGAAAGCGATCCGGCGGCGGGCGCTCAGGGCTCCATTCAACGGATCACCGCCGTCGGCCAGGTTCAAATCACTTTTGATGAAATGGTCGCCCAAGCCCACGAGGCGGTGTATACCACCGCCGATCGAATCCTGGTGCTGTCGGGCCCCGATTCCAAAGTGACCAGGCCGGACAGCGGCACCATTTCCGGGTCCCGGATCACGGTAGAACGCGATACCGGTCGGATTCGGTTCGAAGGCAATGTGGAGGGGATTTTTATTCCCGGAGAAAAGGGATTGAACTGAGTGGCGGTTCTCAATCTTCGGGAGTTGATCAAGCGGTACCGGGGCCGTCGGGTGGTCAACGCCGTTAATCTGGAGGTCGAGAGCGGCTCGGTGGTCGGTCTGCTTGGGCCCAATGGGGCCGGGAAAACCACCACCTTTTATATGTGTGTGGGAATGATTCGGCCCGACGGCGGAAAGGTTTTCCTTGACGGTGACGACATTACCGACTATCCCATGTATTTGAGGGCCCGCAAAGGCGTCGGTTATCTCCCCCAGGAAACCTCCATTTTTCGGAAACTTACCGTCAGGCAGAATATCCTGGCGATTCTGGAATTCTTTCCCCTGTCCAAAGCGGAGCGCAAGCAGCGAACCGAAATGCTTCTGGAGGAACTGGGGATTCGGCACCTGATGCATCAGAAAGCCAGCGTGCTGTCCGGAGGAGAAAGGCGGCGCCTGGAAATCAGTCGGGCCCTGGCGACCGATCCGTCGTTTATTTTATTGGATGAACCTTTTGCGGGGGTGGACCCCCTGGCGGTCATCGACATTAAAAATATTATCGGACATCTGAAAAGGCGGGGCATCGGCATCATGATCTCCGACCACAATGTTCGGGAAACCCTGGGGGCGTGTGATTTCGCCTATATCCTCAACGCGGGCGAAGTCATCGAAGCCGGGCCCCCCGAGAAAATCGCCGCCAGCGAGACCGCCCGGCGCATTTATTTAGGAAAAGAATTCAGGTTATAAAATGGCACTCGAACTCAGACAACAGTTAAAATTGACCCAGCAGTTGGTGATGACGCCCCAACTCCAGATGGCGATCAAGCTGCTTCAGCTGTCTCGGCTGGAATTGATGGATACCATTCGCCAGGAACTAGAAGAGAATCCGGCCTTGGAAGATGTCGGGGAGGTCCATGGCGAGGAGGCGCCCGGAGAACGGCAGGAATCCGATTCCCTCGAACCCCGGGATGACGGCGCCCCCAAAGAGATCACCATCGATGAAAAGATTCGCGAGGATATCGACTGGTCCAACTACATGGACAACTACAATTCTCCCGGTCGCGTCAATTTTGAGACTGAAGAGAGGGAGGCCCCCCAGTATGAAGCGTTTGTTTCCAAAAAAGAATCTCTGAGCGATCACCTGTTGTGGCAGCTGCTGATGACCTCGCCTACCGAAGAGGAGCGGGAAATCGGGTGTCTGATCATCGGCAATCTCAACCGGGACGGATATCTCGAGGTTTCTCCGGAAGAACTGGCGGAGGCGGGCGGGGCCGACCCGGAGATGGTTCAGAAAATACTGAGCCTTCTCCAGACCTTTGATCCCATCGGGGTCTGCGCCCGGAATCTTCAGGAGGGCCTTCTGATTCAGGCCAGGTATTACGGGTGCGACGAACCGCGGGTGGTGGAGATTATTCAGAACCACCTGGTTCACCTGGAAAACAAAAATTACAAAGCCATCGCCAAGGCCCTGAAGACCGACATCGACCAGGTGGTCGCGACGGTGAATGTGATCAAAGGGCTGGAGCCGAGGCCCGGCCGCCAATTCACCGATGAGGAATCCCACTACATCAATCCGGATATCTATGTGTACAAGGTCGAAGATGATTTCGTCATTGTCATGAACGATGACGGAATGCCCAAACTTCGGGTCAATTCCTTCTATCAGAACGCCATCTTCAAAGGCGACAAGGCCGTCGGCGGCGCCAAGGAATACATGCAGGAAAAAATGCGTTCCGCGGCCTGGCTGATCAAGTCCATTCAGCAGCGGCAGAAAACGATCTACCGGGTTGTGGAAAGCATTCTCAAATTTCAGCGGGATTTTTTCGATAAGGGGCTCGCCCATCTGAAACCGATGGTCCTGCGGGATGTGGCCGAAGACATCGAAATGCACGAATCGACCATCAGCCGGGTGACCACCAATAAATACGTGTACACCCCCCAGGGGATTTTCGAGTTGAAGTATTTTTTCAACAGCTCGATCAATCGGGTTCAGGGGGATGCCATCGCCTCGGCCAGCGTTCAGGACAAGATTCGGCAGATCATCGAAAACGAAAACCCGAAAAAACCTTACAGCGACGATAAGATTTCACAGATGCTCAAGGATGCGAACATCAACATCGCCCGGAGAACCGTGGCCAAATACCGTGAGATGATGAGGATATTGCCATCGAACAAACGTAAACAATACTAATGGGGAGGCGACTATGCAGACATCGGTGACGTTTAAGAATATTGATCCTTCCGACAATCTCAAAGCCTATGTGCAGGACAAATTAGACCGGTTCGATCGGTTGCTCGACAATCCCGCCGAGGCGAATGTGGTTCTCTCCGTCGAAAAATTCCGCCATATCGCTGAAATTAAAATTCTAGGTGACCGGTTGAAGATCAACGGCAAGGAAGAAACCAACGACATGTATTCCGCCATCGATATGGTTTTGGATAAACTTGAAAAACAGATCAAAAAAAGCAAGCAAAAGGTTCGAAAACGAAAGGGAGGAGGGGCTAAGGCGGACGCCATGGCCAAGCGGTTTGAAGAGGTGATTCCGCCGGATGAAGATACCGAGGGAGAAATCATCACCAAAACCATCGACTACAAACCGATGGATGCGGAAGAAGCGGTAATGCAGCTCGACCTGGCGGATGACAACTTCATCGTATTCACCAATGCACGCACCGAGCAGATCAATGTGGTCTACCGCCGCAACGACGGTCACTACGGCCTGATCCAACCCACCCGGTGACGGACCGATCTCCCGATTCACAGCATATAAAATTGATTTCCGGTCTATGTCGCCTTATATTGGAATACCCAATGATGGTGATATGGACCGGTGTTCATGAGGGAGCAGGATAAAAACCCCTGATGGTATTTTGTTGCCTTTGGGGGGCGTTATATTAACTATATGAAAATTCTTGATGTTTTAGAAAAAGATGCGATTCTGTTGGATTTACAAGCCCGGGATAAAAAAGGGGTGATTGAAGAATTGGTGACGCCGCTGGCTTCAATTTCCGGGGCGCCTTACCGGGATCTGGCCCGGGTACTGCTAGACCGTGAACGGCTGGGCAGCACCGGGATCGGGCGGGGAATCGGGATTCCTCACGGAAAGCTGAAGGGGCTGAACTCCTTGATGATAGGATTCGGGTTGAGCCGGAGCGGGGTCGATTTCGAGTCCATCGACAACCTTCCCACGCATATTTTTTTTCTCTTGATCACCCCGGAGAATTCCATCGACATCCATCTGAAACTGTTGGCCCGGATTTCACGGATACTGAAAAATGATGTTTTTAAAGACCGGCTGTTTCAGGCCGAAGATCCCGAGGCGGTGATCCGCATCATCGGGGAAGAGGATGAGGTATCGTAAACACCACCCCCGAACATCTGAGAATCGTCATTATCACCGGTCTGTCGGGCTCCGGAAAGAGCACCGCCATGGCCGCGTTTGAGGATGCCGGATACTATTGCGTGGACAACATGCCGGTCACCCTGCTGCCCGCCTTTCTGGAACTGCCTCTCAAGAGCGAGATTTCGGGGCTGGCTTTTGTCATGGACCTTCGCGAAAAGGGGTTTCTGGGCAAATACCAGCCGGTGTTTGACGGGCTTCGCGATCAGGGGGGGAAATTTGATATTCTGTTTATGGAGGCGGACGAAAAAACCCTCTTGCGCCGGTACAGTCAGACCCGCCGCCATCATCCCCTTGAGAACGGAAAGCGCCTCTTGGAAGGGATTCGGGCTGAAAAGAAAGCGATGGGGCCGCTCAGGGCGGTCGCCGATAATGTGATCGACACTAGCCGGTATACGGTCCACGAACTCAAATCGATTATCCTTGAGATGGCCCGGGAGGGAAGTCAGCGGGTGCCCATGCGAATCAATGTGCTCTCGTTCGGGTTCAAATACGGGGTTCCGGAGGATGCCGATTTGATCATGGATGTTCGGTTTTTATCCAATCCGTATTTCGTCCCGGCCTTAAAACCTCTGGACGGCCGAAGCCCGGAGATTCAGGATTTTGTTTTAAATCGGGAGGATACCCGGGAGTTTCTGGATAGGTATCAGAATCTGCTCGATTATCTGATTCCGTTGTATGAACGGGAAGGCAAGGCCTACCTGACCATCGCCGTCGGTTGTACCGGTGGTCGGCATCGTTCTGTGGCGATCGCGCTTTCGATTTATTCACATATAAAAAATACCGACCGATGGGTTCAACTGACCCATCGCGATATCGACAACTAAGAAAATCACCGCAACACGCGATTTCTCTGATAGGACAGCGATGATAGGGATAGTGATTGTAACCCACGGCAACCTCGGTGGCGCACTGATTGAAACAGCGGAATTGATTCTTCACAGACCGCCCGAGGGGATCATAGCGGTATCCATTAACCTGACTGAAGATGCGGATAAACTGCGCGGCAAAATCGCCCGAGGCCTTAAGACGGTAAATCGGAAAAAGGGAATTCTGATCCTGACCGACATGTTCGGCGGCACCCCTTCGAATCTCAGCTATTCCTTTCTGGAGGAGGGCCGGGTGGAGGTGATTTCGGGGGTGAACCTTCCCATCCTGATCAAGGCGGTGGAAAGCCGCGACAAAATGAAGCTGACCGAACTGGCCCAGTGTATCGAGGCTTTCGGCAAAAGATCCATCTCCCTGGCCAGCGGCATTCTCAAGGGAAATAAACGGGGGTGAAATCGGAGCGGTTTTATCTGCGCCGAGCCGCCGGCGTCGATCTGGACGGGCTTCTGAAGGTGGAGCAGAGCGCTTTTTCCCGACCCTGGTCCCGACGCCTGATGGAAGAAGAGCTGGTTTGTGAATTTTCAAGGCTGTGGGTGATCGGCAACCCGGGGGGGCCGGTGATCGGCTTTCTTTGCTACCGGCTGATTGCCGATGAGATGGATATTTTGAGGATCGGTGTGCTGCCGCATCAACGCGGGAAAGGCATCGCCCCCCGGCTGCTTACGGCAGGGATCGATGAGGCGGTGACCCAAAAGGCCGTAACGGCCGTTCTGGAGGTTCGCCCTTCCAATGCATCGGCCCTGCGGCTTTATGAAAAATTCGACTTCATACCGGCCGGTAAGCGGCCGGGGTACTTCACTGACACCGGGGAGGCGGCCCTTATCCTGACAAAGGTCCTGAAAAAAGGACATACACGGGGAATAAAGGAGGAAATACATGAGCACGAAAATTGCGATTAACGGTTTTGGAAGAATCGGAAGACTGGTATTCAGGGCATCCCTGAACAATCCGGATGTGGAGGTGGTGGCCGTCAACGACCTGATGGATGCGGAAACCATGGCCCATTTGTTGACCTATGACTCGGTTCACGGCAAACTCGACGCCGATGTGGAACCCGGGGACGGCTCCATTCGGGTGGGCGGCAAGCCCATCGCCATTTCGGCGGTCAAGGATCCGGCCCAACTGCCCTGGAAAGACCTCGGGGTAGAGATCGCGGCCGAATGCACCGGGCTCTTTCGGGACGCAGAGAGCGCCTCCAAGCATCTGGAAGCGGGGGCCCGCAAGGTGGTGATATCGGCCCCGGCCAAAGAACCGGACATCACCATCGTCATGGGGGTCAACGACAATCAGTACGAGCCCCAGCGCCACCAAATCATTTCCAATGCCTCCTGCACCACCAACTGTCTGGCGCCGGTCTCCAAAGTACTGCTGGAGAATTTCGGAATAAAGAGCGGCCTGATGACCACCATCCATTCTTATACCGGGGATCAGCGTCTGCTCGATTTTCCCCATAAGGATCTTCGTCGGGCCCGTGCCGCGGCTTTGTCGATGATCCCCACTACCACCGGTGCGGCTCGTGCCGTGGCCCTGGTATTGCCGGAGCTGTCCGGAAAGCTCAACGGCCTGGCGGTTCGGGTGCCGACCCCCAACGTCTCTCTGGTGGATGTGGTGGTCAATATCGAAAAATCCGGGGTTACCGCCACCGATGTGAACAATGCCTTGAAAGAGGCCGCCGAAGGAGCGCTTTCCGGTATTCTCGGGTATTGCGATAAGCCGTTGGTTTCTTCCGACTTCAACGGCTCGCCCCTGTCGTCCATCGTGGATGCGCCCAATACCTACGTAATGGACAACATGGTCAAGGTCCTTTCCTGGTACGACAATGAGTGCGGTTATTCCAACCGCATGGTCGATCTCATGGCCATGATCGGAAAACAGCTCTAGCCCGGGTTTTCTCAGGTTCTGTCATTCAATAAGCGGTGAAGGCCGGTCCGGAGATCCCCGGACGGTCGTCCCCGCCTTTGGTTGCAAGAAGATTGGAAAGAGGACCCCAAAAGACGGAAGGAAAATATAATGGCTCGAAGACCGTTTATCGCCGGAAATTGGAAAATGCACAAGACCGCTCCCGAGGCGGCGAAAACAGCGGAGCAGCTGGCCGTCTTGGTGGCGGATGCCGCCGATGTGGACGTGATGATCGCCCCCACCTTTACCGCTCTGGAGGCGGTTCGAAAGGTGATCGAGGGCAGTCCGGTGGCCCTCGGGGCTCAGAACCTCTTCTGGGAAACCGAAGGGGCCTACACCGGTGAAATCTCTCCGCCCATGCTGGTGGCCGCCGGCTGCAAGTACGTGATCATCGGCCATTCCGAACGACGGGAATTCTTTGGTGAAACGGATGAAACCGTCAATAAGCGGATTCGGGCCGCTCTTGATCACAACCTGATTCCGATCCTCTGCGTCGGAGAATCGGAATCCCAGAGAGAAGCGGAAAAAACATTTTCCGTACTTGACAAACAGATCAAAAACGGGTTACAAGGCTTTTCTTTGGATGAGCTGAAAGACTTGGTCGTCGCATATGAACCGGTTTGGGCGATCGGCACCGGAAAAACCGCCACCAAAGAACAAGCCCAGGAGGTTCATGCCTATATCCGGTCTTTGATCGGGGATATGTACGCTAAAAGTCTGGCCGATTCCCTCAGGATTCAGTACGGGGGAAGCGTGAAACCCGGGAATATAAAAGAATTGATGGATATGGACGATGTGGACGGCGCCTTGGTGGGCGGCGCCAGCCTGGATGCGGAAACCTTCAGCAAAATTGTCCGTTTCAACAAATAAACCAAACATTTATTCGAAATAAAATATATTTTCAATGACCGCATTACTCATCATTATTCATGTAATTGTCTGTATCGCCCTGATCATGATCGTTCTGCTTCAGACCGGCAAGGGGGCGGATATGGGGGCGGCTTTCGGGGGTGGCTCCAGTCAGACCCTTTTCGGCAGCACCGGGGCATCCACCTTTTTGAGCAAAGCCACCACAGGGGCGGCGATCGTCTTTATGCTCACCTCCCTGGTCCTGGCTTACATATCCAGCCACCCGGCGGGCAGTTCCGTCATGAACCGGATTGAAGTGGAAGCGCCCCAGGAAGAATCGGCTCCGATGCCGACGGAAACGACCACCGAAAGTTCGGCGGTCGGCGAAACCGAAACCGAAACCGAAGCACCGGCCCCGGCGGCTCAGCCCGAAAGCGGCGCCGAGGCGGGATCACCTGCGGGCGAAACGGTTCCGGCCGATGAGAGTGCGGAATAAAAGACGCAGAATAAAAGACACAGTTAAGCAATATACCCTGTGCCGAAGTGGTGGAACTTGGTAGACACGCTATCTTGAGGGGGTAGTGGGCCACGCCCGTGCCGGTTCAAGTCCGGCCTTCGGCACCATTTAGCATACATCGAGCGTAAAAACAGCGGGTTGCATCAAGTTGTCAAAGAGCGGGTGCGTTTTTGGGTGCGCCCTGTGAAAGAGATGCCCAAACAAAAACGCCCAAGCGGATCATTCCTATCCGATGGGCGTTGACAGCCGCTCAAAAGTTTCTTACGCTCTGAGTATATCGACTGTACTTATCCGCTCTATCGGATAGCACTACCTAAGCTCAACCTGGTTCGCAGCCGGATTGGGCTTTTTATTTTTCAGGTTCTCCTTCCGCCTTCCTGATCGTTTCGCGCATGAACTCCGCTATGAGGTCGGTCATGGTCTTGTCTTTATCGAGAGCGATCCGTTTGAATTCTCTAATGCCCCGCCTGTTCCATCACATAGTTATCAATTCTTCATCGATGGCATAGTCGAACACCCCTGAGACAACATCCCGGATGACGGAAACGGTACTTTTTGAAAGTCCCTTCGCCCGCTATCTTATAAATCTTGATTAAATACTTATATTCGGATAGGCAATTCTTATGTTCTCTATCCAATGGGCCAAAAAGGCATTGAAACAATTGGTACGGTTTCCGGCCGATGACAAGAAGCGGATATCAGAAGCGGTTGATGAACTGGCATCTTGGCCCAAATGCAGGAACGTAAAAGCCTTGAGAAACCAACCCTTTCCTTATCGGCTCCGGGTTGGTCGTTACCGGGTCTTTTTCGAGGTGAAAACCGGTATTCGGGTAATCTTGATTGAAGAGGTGAAAAAGCGGGATGAACGAACCTATTAAACACCAGGTGATTGAAAAAAACGGGGTGCCCCTGTTCGTTTTGGTGCCTTACGAAGAGTATTTGCAGAGTTGCGGAACATCCGATGAAGGCCTGTACCTTCCAAACGAGGTGGTCAAAGCCCATGCCATAGACGGAAAAACCTTGCTCCGGGCATGGCGTGAATTCAAAGGGCTTACTCAAAAAGAAATGGGAGACCGGATGGGTGTCAGCCAGTCGGCTTACTCACAGATTGAGCGCTCGGAGAATCCCCACGAAAACACGATCCGCAAAGCCGCCCTTGCCCTTCGGCTTGATTGGCGATTGTTGACCCTGGATGAGAGATAGCAGGATAAATGGGTTTTGGCCAACGGATGCTTTGAGCGAGGATGAATCGGGTTGGGGCGGCCGCGGACCGGCGGCTGACCCAACCATTCTTGAAACCATCAGGACCCCGATTTCGATTTCTTCTCGCCGGCCGCTTCCAGTTCTTTTTCGATGGCTTCCTGAAAACCCTTCATGCTTCGATCCTGCAGACGTTTTCCGTTGACGAACAGGGTCGGCGTGCCTTTGACTCCGGCATTCACCGCCTGCATCATATCTTGACGGATCGTGTTCACCAGGGCCGGGTCCTGCATGTCGGTCTTAAACCGTTCCATGTCCAGATTCAGAACTTGGGCGATTTCCTCGATTTTTTCATCGCTGAGCTGGTTGTAGTTGGCGAACAGGAGGTCATGAAATTCCCAGAATTTCCCCTGTTTTTCGGCGGCCAAGGAGGCCAAAGCCGCTTTCACCGCATGTTTGTGGTTTCGAAGGGGAAAATGCTTGAACACCAGCTTCACCGCTTCGGGATATTGCTTCACCACCTGATCCAGTACGGGCACCAGCCGGGCGCAGTAAGGGCACTCGAAATCATCGAAGATCGTCAATACCACCGGGGCGTCTTCGGGTCCCTTGAATGGAGATCCGGACACATCGATATCCTGCACGTACTCCAATTGAATGATTCGAATCGATTTGTTTCGGCGGCTGTTCAGGATCAACAGGTCGCCTTTGGGGCCCACCCGAATCTGATCCGCCTCCTTGCCCACCTCGATGGTTCCCTCCGGTTCGCCGGCGGCGGAATAGATGTGTACCTTTCCGGTTTCGGACAAGACGAAAAATTTACTTCCATCGGGAGAGAATGCCATATCCCGGGAAGGCGCTTCCATTTGCAGGGTTTTGACGGTTTCCCACTCGACATTCTCGGCTGCGGATACGTGAGAACTCATGGGAATGACCAGAGAAAAGGCGATCAGGATGAGGGGTGTACTTAGACCCGGTTTCATGGGGGGTTCCTCCTATTCATTGGTATTCGGATTTGGGGTTGATACCCTATTAAAAAGTCAATGCGGCCATGATTACCGTTTCGGTGGCCTGTCTATCCTTCAGGTTTGGCCGAAACGATGATCAAAGCCCACAATGCATTTGAATATGACAAAAAAAGGTCCATTTGTATAGACCCCCTATGGGAAAGCCTTTCTATGGGTTGTTTTGAGGGGTCGGTTTGAGCAAAGGCCTCTGATGGGAACCGCGACCGATTCGGCTTACGAGTGAATAGGACGGTTTTTGCATATTTTTCAACTAGACGCTTGCAAAGCGACATGGGGAAAGGGTATATCTTTCGGATAGATCGGAATCGAGATACGTGGTGAACCGGCTTTGATGCCGGAAATATCGGCGGCGAAGTTGCCGATCGGGCTTATGCGGGTTGAGGAGAGATTATGAGCGATTTTTATTTACCGGCTATCCGAATTCGGGGATACCGGCCTTTTCGGGATGTTTTGTTCCGTTTTAATCGGCTTGAAGTGATTATCGGTGCAAATGGGTCCGGAAAATCCAGTCTCTTCAGTTTCTTAAAGTTTTTAAAAGATTCCTGTTGCCGGGAAATTCCCATGGAGATTATCCCCGGCGCGGTGGGTCAGAAGATTTTTCATAAACCCGGGCCTGATAAATTTTTTTGGAACGCCCAAATCGATTTTCAGAATCGGGTGCCGGTTTTCTACCAGGGAGAAGTAGAGCGGAAAAGCGGCAAACCGAATGTGATTTTCGAGCGCATCCTCACCAAAAAACCGCTGGATGAGAGCACGCAGGGCGGGTTCACCTTTCTCGATTTCAAGGAAGGGAAGGGCCTGGTGAGAGATCCGGAAGACAAAGAGTATCTTCGCAAGGAATGGGACCTTAAAAAACCCAATCAGCTGGGGCTGGGCGCCATCACCGATGCCGGTCTTCAGATGCTCTTTCACTTGAGAGAATATGTGAGGGGATGGCGCTTTTATCACGGTGCCACCCTCAGTATTCAGAAAATCAGACGCCCTTCACCCCCGGCCAAAGAGCCGATTCTGGATGAGGACGGGGGAAATTTGAGCGCGGTGCTGTATCTGTTGAAGGATGAGCACCCCGAAGCCTTTGAAGATCTCAGATCCCTGATTCAATTCGCCATTCCCGGGTTTAAAAGCCTGACGGTCAAAGAGCAGGGGGGATTCGGGGAGGTCATGGCGTTCTGGCGGGAAGAGGGGGTGGAGACCGAATTGAGTTTTGCCGATCTGGCCGACGGCATCCTTCGGTTCATCGCCTGGGCCACCCTCTGTGTGACTCCGCTGCCGCCCACCCTGATCTGCCTGGATGATCCGGCCCAGGGGCTTCATCCGCGAACCCTGCCGGTTCTTGCCGGGCTCTTCGAAAAGGCGGCCG
Source organism: Desulfococcaceae bacterium (assembly GCA_046541495.1). GTDB lineage: Bacteria > Desulfobacterota > Desulfobacteria > Desulfobacterales > Desulfococcaceae > JAABSQ01. The sequence goes on along the minus strand of JBKHDE010000024.1, from coordinate 11,658 downwards.
AGCGCACCCAGGTGCTGTTGACCACTCATGCCTCTTATTTCCTGACCCAGTTCGACCTGGAAAACGTATCCATCATCAAGAAAACTTCCGGCGGGTCCATCTATGTGAATGTTCGCAACTCCCAGGCCCTGATGAGTCAGCTGCAGAAGGTGGAAGTCGAGGAAATGGAAAGCATGTACCGGGCCGATGAACTGGAAGCGATGTTTTAAATTCGAATTCGAGCGAACAAGGAGTGAATATGGTTCTGGGCTACAGCAGCAACGCATTCGTCAAATTTTCCCTCACCGACGCCATTGAAAAGATCGCCCGGCTGGGTTTCGGGGGCATCGAAATCATGTGCGACCAGCCGCACCTCTACCCGCCCGATGTGAAGGCGGGAGAGCTGACGGCGGTTCGCAAGTCCCTGGACGCCCACCGGTTGAAGATCACCAATCTCAACTGCTTTACCCTCTTCGCCGTGGGAGACACCTATCTTCCCTCCTGGATCGAGCCGGAAAAGGAACGGCGGGAGATCCGCATTCATCATACCGAGCAGTGTCTTCGCATCGCCGAGCAGTTGGGCGCCGCGTATGTTTCGATTCCGCCCGGCGGTCCCCTGGACGGCATGGACCGAAAAAAAGCCGTAAAACGGTTCCACCAGGGGTTGGAACGGGTGATTCCCCTGGCCGAGGAGCTCAACATCAAGCTCTTGATCGAACCGGAGCCGGATCTCTTGATTGAGCGGACGGCGGAGTTTACCTCTTTTATTAAGGATGTGAAATCGGATGCGGTGGCCCTCAATTTCGATATCGGCCATTTTTTCTGCGTAGGGGAAGATCCGGCCAGGGCCTTTGAAGAACTCTATGCCTGGGTCGGCCATGTTCATATCGAGGATATCGCCGCCGACCGCACCCACCAACACCTGATCCCCGGCCAAGGAGCGATCCCGTTCCAGGCGGTTTTCGAAACCATGAAACAGCTGGGATATACGGGCGACATCTGTCTGGAGCTCTATCCCTATGTGGAAACGCCGGAGATCGCGGGCCGAGAGAGCCTGGATCATCTTCGACCCCTGTTTGAAGCGGCCGGGCTGGAATTGGAATGATTCACACGGATGCCGTGACGCTGTCATGAGCACCCGATCCATCAGCAAAAACGGGCCGGCGAGCTTTTCGCCGGCTTGCTTTTTTCTCAATATAAGGATGCTTTTCAATGAACGACACCCGAGAACCGGCCTTGCAGACCTATTGCCAGGCCATTTCGGTTCCATTTGAATATCCGGTCTGCTTCACCCGGGATCTCTTCCACCTCGATAATTCGCTTCTGGCCGACACCATCAACCGCCTGGAAGAGGATCGACGGCATCGGGCCGCGGTCTATATCGATTCGGGAGTGGCGGAGGCTTTTCCCGGGTTGTTCGCCGACATTCTGAATTATTTTGAGTCCCGACCGAATCGGCTCTCTTTGGCTGCGCCCCCTCGAATCATCCCCGGCGGGGAACCGGCCAAAAACGGATGGCGCCACGTCCACACGATTCTCGAAGAGGTCGGCCGGCTTCACCTGGACCGGCAGAGCTATGTCATCGGGATCGGGGGCGGGGCGGTGCTGGACATGGTCGGATTCGCCGCCGCCATCATCCATCGCGGCCTTCGCCTGATTCGAGTGCCGACCACCACCCTGGCCCAGAATGATGCGGGCATCGGGGTCAAGAACGGCATCAATGACCGGGGGCAGAAAAACGCGATCGGGGTCTTTGCCCCGCCCTTTGCGGTGTTGAATGATTACCGGTTCTTGTCCACCCTGTCTTTCGATCAGTGGATCGGGGGGGTGGCCGAAGCCTTCAAGGTGGCCGTCATCAAGGATGCCGAATTTTTCGACTATCTTCTCGATCATGCCAAGGGGCTTCGAAACCGGGCTTCGGGTCCCATGGAACGGGCGGTTCATCGCTGCGCCGAACTGCACCTGGACCACATCCGCACCCACGGTGATCCGTTCGAGTTCGGATCGGCCCGGCCCCTCGATTTCGGCCACTGGTCGGCTCACAAGCTGGAGAGCATGTCCGGGTACGCCATCGGCCACGGTCAGGCGGTTTCCGTCGGTATCTGCCTGGATGCCTACGTGGCCATGCACAGGGGGTTGATCTCTCAAGGGGAACTGGACCGGATTCTGAATGGGTTTAGCGCCTGCGGCCTGACCACATGGAATGAATTACTGGAACGAAAAAAAGCCGACGGCGGCCTGGAGGTACTGGACGGCATCGAAGAATTTCGGGAGCATCTGGGCGGAGAACTCACCTTGACCCTTCCGGACGGAATCGGTCGAAAAATCGAAGTCCACGACATGGACCCGGCGGCTGTTGAGGAGGGGATCGCCTACCTGAAATCCTTTGTCCCCGAGGGAGGTGACGGATGAATGAAAAACCCGATTTCATTCGAGGCGAGATCGTTTCGCGACAGTTTGACGGGGTATCCGACGATCTCTTGACCGGCGGGTTCGGTAAAACCGGATTGACGCATCCGCCGCCGCCTTTCGAGGACCCCGAGTTTCCCACCTCTCGGGAGCTTCGCTCCCATTCGATTCACAACAACTACCGGGGCCTGATGGACCTGTCTCCCGCCGGAGGATACGGCCTTCTCTACGGTCCCGGCGTCTCCGCGGCGGGCATTCCGGTCGAGGGCGAGGGGATGATCCCCGGCAAGGAATACCTGGCTTATGCCGATGACGGCACCGGATGCCGGAATGGGGTGATGATGGTGCAGATTCCGGATGGGTTCGACCCGGAGAATCCCTGCATCGTGGCGGCGGCATCCTCGGGGTCCCGGGGAATCTACGGCGCCGTCGGGGTGGTGGGCGAATGGGCCCTGAAACGGGGTTTTGCCGCAGTCTACACCGACAAGGGGACCGGGATCGGGATTCACGACCTCGATTCGAATACGGTGAATACCCTGACCGGCGAGCGGATTGATGCGGCGTCGGCCGGTCGGTCCGCCCATTTTCGGGCCCGAATGAATGATTCGGACGAATTCAGGCGGGCCTATCCCCACCGCATCGCCTTCAAACATGCCCATTCCCGGCAAAACCCTGAAAAAGACTGGGGCCGGTATCTGCTTCAGGCGATTCGGTTTGCCTTTTATATCCTCAATCTTCCGGAGAATTTCGGCCGCGCCGATGACCGCGGCATCATTCGGGAAACCATTCTGCCGAAGGATACGCTGGTTATCGCCTCAGGCATTTCCAACGGGGGCGGGGCCGCCATTCGAGCTGCGGAACAGGATGCCGACGGCCTGATCGACGGGGTCGCCGTTTCCGAACCCAATGTGACCCCGCCGGTGAATCCGGACCTGGTGATTCAGCAGGGAAAACGGGTCTGGCGCTATCCGAACCACAGCCGAAGCCTTTTAGACTATCATACCCTTTTGGCCTTGTATCAGCCCTGCGCCGACCTGACGCCGCAACTCAAAGACGCACCCTTCAATGCGGTGGATCGTAAACTCTGTGAAAACCGCTGCCGGGGATTGAATTGCCTGGGTCTGCTGCATTCCGATCGTCTTGCGGATCAGTCACTGGAGGCTCAGCGCATTCTGAATGATTCCGGATTGCTGCCGGAGCAGAATTGGATTCAGCCGGCCCACTTCGCGTTTACCGTATCGGAAGGGATCGCCGTCACCTATGCCAATGCCTACGGCCGGTTCGGGGTGGAGGACCTTCTCTGCGGGTTCGGTTTTGCCGGGGTGGACGACCGGCTTCGACCGGCCCCTCTGAATCGGTCCCGGCTGGCCGCCCAATTCGTCCAGTCCACCGGAATTCCGCCGTCGCCGCCGGTTTTCTTCAGTAAGGCCCAGGTCGAGACGCTGTCCCGAATGGACCCCGACCTTGCGCCGCCCGTGATTCCTCTGGGCGAAGTGGAATTGATCAACAACCATTCCCGAAACGGCCCCCTGGTCAGCCGGTATTCGGTCTCCGAGGACGGAGTCATGGATATGAACCTGGCCGGAATGCTGTGCCTTCGACGACTGGCCACCGGCCTGGATGAAGCCGGAAATCCCCTGACCGGAGACGAACTGGAACGACATCGACGGGTTCGATCCGGGATTGACGAGATACGCGCCTGCGGAAATCTGGGCGGACGGCCGGCGGTGATCGTCCACGGCCGAAGCGATGCGATTCTACCGCCCAACCACACTGCTCGACCCTATGTCGCCGTCAATGCTTCGACCGAAGGAGACCGCAGTCGACTTCGGTATTATGAAATTACGAATGCCCATCACATGGATGCCTTCAACGGACTGCCGGGGTTCAGCGCCCTTTTTGTGCCGCTTCACCGATACCTGGTTCAGGCCCTGGACCTGGTCCATGATCATCTCAAACAGGGTGCGCCGCTGCCGCCGAGTCAGGTGGTCCGAACCCGGCCCCGCGGAGTGAATGACGAGGGAAATGCGGCGCCCATCACTCCCGAGCACGTGCCGCCGATTTCGACGGAACCCGATTCGGCGGACCGGATTCGAATGACGGATAAGACGCTTCGGATTCCCGATTGATTCTCTTTATGGGTCCTCCTTTATTGAAAGCGGCAGGGCCTTCGGTTTTGGTGTTGACGCAGAAGCGGTTTGCGCCTATGAATTCACCGGTAGGTGGGGGGTCGGGAGAGCGACCGATTTTCGATCCTCAAAAATTCTGATTTGACGAAACGGTATTATTTCTGAAATTAGGGAAATGGTTGACCTGAAGGCTTATCTTGACGTCCGAAGAGAACGGATCAATGCGGCTCTGGACGCGGTATGGGTGGAAAATTCCCCATCCACCCGCCTGGTATCCGCAATGCGCTATTCCCTGACGGCCGGCGGCAAGCGATTGCGCCCGATCCTGTGCCTGGCCGCCGCCGAGGCGGTCGGGGGGGATTCGGCCGATGCCCTTCCCGCCGCCTGCGCCCTGGAGTTGATCCATACCTATTCCCTGATCCACGATGATTTGCCGGCCATGGACGACGACGACCTGCGCCGGGGAAAACCCACCTGCCACAAAGCGTTTGACGAGGCCACCGCGGTTCTGGCCGGGGACGGACTGCTGACCCTGGCTTTCCAGATTTTGTCCGAGTCGTCATCCCGGGAAGCATTCAGGGCCGAGGCATGGCTTCGGGTCATCGGCGAAATTGCCCGGGCCGCCGGATACCGGGGCATGATCGAGGGGCAGATGCGGGATATGGACGGCGAAACCCACGGCCTCGGGCTGAAAGAACTGGAAGCCATGCACCGGCTCAAGACCGGCGCCCTGATTCAGGCCGCCGTTCGGGCGGGGGCCATTCTCGGCGGCGGAACCGAGGACCTGGTCGACCGGCTCGACCGGTACGGCGGCAGCATCGGTCTGGCGTTTCAGGTGACCGACGATATTCTCAATGTGGAGGGTGATCCGGCGGTGATGGGCAAGGCGGCCGGCACCGACACCACCCGCAACAAAAATACCTACCCGGCCCTTCTGGGGCTCGAGGAATCGAAAGCGTTTGCTGAACATTTGATTCAGGAAGCCCTGGAGGCTTTGGCGGGGTTCGATCAAAAATCCGATCCTCTGCGGGCCATCGCCCGGTACATTCTGGTTCGCAGACGATGATTCGGCGCCGTACCGGAATTTGTGTTGATGTAAATTCAAGAAAACAGGGCATCGGTGGGGATACTGATTGACAAGCGGGTCTCTTGTTGATTAAGTGACTTCGGTTATCACCGATTCGTCAACAGAAAGGGGGGGCGCCATGTTGAGCGAAAAGGACAAACTGGATACCCTGACCCGTCTGGGAATCGATCTGAACCGTGTGCAGGATCTGGATATCCTGATGGAGCGGATTCTGATCGAAGCCCGCCGCTTTGTGAACGCCGACGCCGGTTCCATCTATATTCGTGAAGGGGATCGGCTGCAATTTGCGTATACCCAGAACGATACCCTTCAAAAGCGACTGGAAAAGGGCGAAAAGCTGATCTACTCCACCTTTTCCATTCCGGTGGATGAAACCAGCATCGCCGGCCATGTGGCCCTGACCGGCCGCCCCATCAACATCGAAGACGTCTACCGCATCGAGCCGGCCCGGCCTTACGGGTTCAGTGATCGGTTCGACCGGGCTTCCGACTACAAAACCGGCTCCATGCTCGCCATTCCCCTGAAAAACATCAAACAGGATGTGATCGGGGTGCTTCAGGTCATCAATGCGACAGATGAAACCGAGACTGTGATTGCTTTTTCAGAAGAGGATCAGAATATGATGCAGGTATTCGCCAGTATTGCTTCCGTGGCATTGGAACGGGCCCAGATGACCCGGGCCATTTTGCTTCGAATGATTCGAATGGCCGAAATGCGGGACCCCAAAGAGACCGGGGCCCACGTCAACCGGGTGGGGGCCTATGCGGTGGAGATTTACGACAAGTGGGCCTACCGCCACAATATTCCTGTAAACGAGATCGAAAAAAGCCGGGATCTGCTGCGGATGTCCGCCATGCTTCACGATGTGGGCAAGGTGGGCATCTCCGATCTGATCCTGAAGAAGCCCGATCGCTTCAATCAGGATGAATACCAGATTATGAAGCAGCACACCGTCTTGGGAGCGCAGCTCTTTCAGGACCTTCAGTCCGATTTCGACGAGGCCGCGGCCCAGGTGGCCCTCAACCATCATGAACGGTGGGACGGAGACGGGTACCCGGGGCATATCGATATTCTCACCGGCCGGCCCATTCAGGGCCGAACCCGGCCCGACGGCATCCCCTTGGGAAAGAAGGGCGATGAAATCCCGCTGTTCGGCCGAATCGTCGCCCTGGTGGATGTTTACGACGCCCTGTCTTCGGCCCGGGTCTACAAAGAGGCCTGGAACGAAGCCCGGGTGCTGGATACCCTCGAAAAGGAAGCCGGTGCTCAGTTCGACCCGGAGCTGGTGGATATCTTTTTTTCCAGCCTGGATATGATGCGGGCGATTCAGGATCGGTATATCGACGACGGTCTCCACTGATCTTCACTTTTCCGAACCCTCTCGCCGGTTCCTATAAAACCCAGGTTTTTGCTGTGAATTGAGATGGGGAGTCGGCGTTTCCGAACCCCACCGGTTGCCCCTTTTCTTATTTTTTCCCTGAAGGAGCCGCCTCTTTTCTCCTCTCCTGCAATGGTCCGGCACATAATCGTTGACTTCCCCTTTCACAGGCGCTAACATTAAAAGCTTATGCAAAAGATGGGAAAATTCCGTCGGTAAAAGGAAATCGGCTTCAGATGATTCAGTTAATCAGAGGGTTTAAGGACATTCTGCCCGGCGAGGTGGAGCTGTGGCAGGAGATCGAACGGATCGCACGGAATCTGCTGGAAGATTTCGGCTATAAGGAGATCCGCATTCCGATCATGGAAAAGACCGAGCTGTTCGCCCGGTCCATCGGGGAGGATACCGATATCGTGGAAAAGGAGATGTACACCTTTCCCGATCGAAAGGGCGATCTGATCACCCTGCGGCCCGAGGCCACCGCCTCCATCGTGCGCTCCTATATTCAGCACAAGATGTATGCCGCCGACCCGGCCCGGAAGCTTTACGTCATCGGCCCCATGTTTCGCCGGGAGCGGCCCCAAAAGGGGCGCTATCGCCAGTTCTACCAGATCGACGCCGAAATCTTCGGGGTGGCCTCGGCCCATGCCGACGCGGAACTGATCTATCTTCTCACCGTATTGTCGGAACGGTTGGGGGTGACCGATGTCGCGGCCCACATCAATTCCCTGGGGTGTCCCCAATGCCGACCGGATTTCAAGGCCGCCCTGCTCGGCTTTATGGAAGACCGCCTGGAGACCCTCTGCGCCGACTGTAAGCGCCGAAGCGGGCGAAATCCCCTGCGGGCCCTCGATTGTAAGGTGGACACCTGCCGGGCGGCCATGACGGACGCGCCCTCCATTCTGGATCATCTCTGCCCCGACTGCCGGGACCATTTCGATACCGTCCAGCGGGCGCTGACGGAGCTGGGGGTCGATTATGTGGTGGACAGTCGTCTTGTGAGGGGGCTCGATTATTATTCCCGAACCACATTTGAAGTCCTGACCGGCTCTCTGGGGGCCCAGAGCGCGGTGGCCGGCGGCGGACGGTACGACGCGCTGGTGGAGATGCTGGGCGGTCCGTCCATTCCGGCCACCGGGTTCGCCATCGGATTTGACCGACTGGTCGAGATCGCCGGGCTGAAACCCGAAGAATTCCGGAAAACCCCGGATGTCTTTATTGCGGCATTGGGTCCGGAGTGTCAGGCCCGGGCTTTTCAATGGAGCTGCGCCCTCGGGGTACAGGGCATCACGGCGGATATGGATATGGAGGATCGAAGCCTCAAGAGCCAGATGAAGCGGGCCGACCGGATGGGCGCCGATTATGTCCTCATCTTCGGTGAAAATGAGCTGAAAGAGGGCGCCGCCGTGCTTCGGAATATGGACACCCGAGAGCAGAAGTCGATTCCCCTCGACAAGGTCGTCCAAGAGATCAAAACAGCGGTTCAGTCCACACAGTCATGTTGAAAGGAGTTCACAGCAGTGCCGGATAAATTGGGAGATATGCGTCGGACGCACCATTGTCGTCAGCTGGACGCAAACGATATCGGCAAGGAAGTGGTGCTGATGGGATGGGTGCAGCGCCGGCGGGACCACGGCGGCGTCATTTTCGTCGATCTGCGGGACCGGGAAGGGATCACTCAGGTGGTCTTCAACCCCGAGGTGGACCGGGCCATGCACGAGAAGGCCCATGCCATTCGAAACGAATACGTGATCGGCATTCGCGGGGAGGTGGAGGCGCGGCCCGAGGGCATGATCAACCCTTCACTCAAGACCGGCGAAATCGAGGTGCTGTGCCGTGAACTCAGGATTTTCAACGCCGCCGAAACCCCGCCCTTCCTGGTCGAAGACCGGGTGGAGGTGTCCGAGAATATTCGGCTCACCCATCGCCATATCGATCTTCGCCGGCCCGGTCTTCAGCGGAACATCATCACCCGGCACCGGACCGGGGCCGCCGTGCGGAATTTTTTGAACAGCCAGGGTTTTCTGGATATCGAAACCCCGGTCCTGACCAAGGCCACCCCCGAGGGGGCCCGGGACTATCTGGTGCCCAGCCGGGTCAATCCGGGGATGTTCTATGCCCTGCCCCAGTCGCCCCAGCTGTTTAAACAGCTCTTCATGATCGCCGGCTTGGATCGGTATTACCAGATCGTCCGGTGTTTCCGGGATGAAGACCTGCGCGCCGACCGGCAGCCCGAGTTTACCCAGATCGATATGGAGATGGCCTTTGTGGGCGAAGAGGATCTCATGGCCATATCCGAAGGGATGATGCGGGCCATCTTCAAAGAGGTGCGCGGCATCGATCTGAAGACCCCCTTTCAGCGCTTGACCTACGACGAGGCCGTGGGCCGGTACGGCCTGGACAAGCCCGACATCCGGTTCGGACTGGAACTGCGGGATTTGTCGGACATCGTGGCCGAGTCCGATTTCAAGGTCTTTTCCAGCGTGGTCAAAAAGGGCGGGGTGGTCAAGGCGATCAACGCCAAGGGCTGTATCGGGTTTTCCCGCAAAGATCTGGATGATTTCACCGATTTCGTTTCGGTCTACCGAGCCAAGGGCATGGCCTGGATCAAGATCAAAGAGGATGCCTGGCAGTCGCCCATCGCCAAGTTCTTTTCCGATGCCGAAAAAGAGGCGATGATCGAACGGCTGGATATCGAACCCGGCGATCTGATCCTGTTCGGGGCCGACATGCCCAAAATCGTCAATGAAAGTCTGGGGCACCTGCGAAACCATCTGGCCCGAAAGCTCGGTCTCATCCAGGACGATACCTTCGGCTTTACCTGGGTGACCCATTTTCCGATGCTGGAATACGACGAAACCGAAAAGCGGTACCAGGCCCTGCACCATCCGTTTACCGCGCCCTTTGAGGAAGATTACGACAAGCTGGAGAGCGAGCCCCTGACGGTCAAATCCCGGGCCTACGATCTGGTGCTCAACGGGTTCGAACTCGGCGGCGGGTCCATCCGTGTACACCGCACCGATGTGCAGCGAAAGATCTTTTCGGCCCTCGGTATGGCGCCGGAAGAATACGAAGACAAGTTCGGCTTTCTGCTCTCCGCCCTCGATTCCGGGGCCCCGCCCCACGGCGGCATCGCCTTCGGATTCGACCGGCTGGTGATGCTCCTTTGCGGGGAAACCTCCATCCGGGACGTGATCCCGTTCCCCAAAACCCAGCGGGCCGCCTGCCTCATGACCAATGCCCCCTCCGAAGCCGGCAAGGCCCAGCTCGATGAATTGGGCATCAAGCTTCGAAAGACCAAGATCGACAATTGATCGGACAATCCGGCAGAAGTGATTCGGCCGGATTGTCCGATATCTTCCGCCGGATGTTGAAGATCCGGACCGATTGCGATGGCATATGACATCCACAAAGACGACCCGAAATCCATCCTCCCTCGAACTCATCCGTCGACTCTCGTCCGCCCGGGGCGCCCCCGGCTTCGAAGATGAGGTGCTGGATGCGGCCCGACAATTCATAGATCCTCAGACCGTCCGTACGGAATCGGACAGCCTGCGGAATTTTTACCTGTATCGGAACCAAAACAGCGGCGACCGTCCGGTGGTCATGCTGGACGGCCATTCCGACGAGGTCGGCTTCATGATCCAGTCGGTCACGCGGGAAGGGATGCTCAAGATCATGCCCTTGGGCGGCTGGGCGCCGCAGACCGTTCTGGCCCAGAAGGTGATGGTCCGGTCCGCATCCGGAAAATGGATTCCCGGTCTGGTGGCCGCCAAACCGCCCCATTTCATGAAGGAATCCGAAAAATCATCGGCGGTGAACATCGAGGATATGGTCATCGATGTCGGCGCCGTTTCCGCGGGAGAGATCACGGAGGTTTTCGGGATCGAACCGGGTGCGCCGGTGGTGCCCCATGCCGATTTCGAATTCAATTCCGATACTGGAATCATGCTGGGGAAAGCCTTCGACAACCGGCTGGGATGCGCGGCGGTATTGGAAACATTCGCCCGGTTGTCTGATGCGGAGCTGGCGGTGGATGTGGTCGGCGTCTTCTCCAGCCAGGAAGAGGCCGGTCTCAGAGGGGCCCAGGTGGCGGCCCGGAAGGTGCGGCCCCAGGCCGCCATCGTCTTCGAAGGCGCCCCGGCCGATGATTTCCACGGGAATGCCGAGGCCCGCCAGGGGGTGTTGAAAAAGGGGCCGCAGATTCGGCACGCCGACCGAAGCATGATCGCCAATCCCCGGTTTACCCGCTTCGCCCGAGAGACGGCGCAGATGAACGAGCTTCCCTTCCAGGATGCGGTCCGCGTCTCCGGGGGCACCGACGGCGGCTCGATTCATCTCTCCGGCGCCGGCATTCCGACCATCGTCATCAGCGTGCCGGTGCGGTATATCCATTCTCCTTACGGATTTGCCGCACTGGCCGACTTCGAGCATGCGGTGGACTGGTGCGAGGCCATATTGAAACGGATCAAGCCGGAAGATATCGCCTCGTTTTGAGGGGGCCCGAACCGGCTTCTGAAAAATGCCGATCCCATAAAAAATTTTTGCTTGACTTTTGAACCGCTTTCGACTAAATAAACAAACTTCTTGAGTTGATCCCCAGTAGCTCAGTCGGTAGAGCAGGTGGCTGTTAACCACCGTGTCCGTGGTTCGAGTCCGCGCTGGGGAGCCAAAAA
>JBKHDE010000023.1:0-32286 GCA_046541495.1 Desulfococcaceae bacterium | reverse complement strand
ATGAGAATCTTAATCATTCTTTCTCCCGGCATAGGTTTATCCTGTAAATCCTTCACTCATCCCGGCCATCCTGATTCAAAACAGACTCGCCTTATGAATCAGGATGGCCAGGATGTAAAAGGATATCCAGGATAATCCCGTGCCCATCCTGACCATCCTTCAATCATCCTGGATATCCTGATTCAAAACAGACTCGCCATATGAATCAGGATGGCCAAGATGCAAAAGGATACCCAGGATAACCCCGCGCCATCCTGACCATCCTTCACTCATCCCGGCCATCCTGATTCAAACACCCTCCTCCCGAATCAACTCCCGCAACCCCGCCTGCAACCGCCGGGTCACCGGACCCGGCTTTCCATTCCCGACCTTCTGCTCGTCCACTTGAATCACCGGCATCACCTCGGTGGTCGTACCCAGAAGCATGCATTCTTCCGCCATGAGTAGGTCATCCGACGGGATCGGGTATTCCCGCACCGGAATGCTCATTTTCCGGCAGAGTTCCAGAACCGCCTGCCGGGTGATGCCGGGCAGGATGTAATTGCTCAGGGGGTAGGTGAAAAAGGTGCCGCCGAACACGGCGGCGAAGGTGGTGTAGGCCCCCTCGGTGACCATGCCGTCCCGCACGAACAGCGCATGCTGGGCCCCGGATTCGAAGGCCTGCTGACTGGCCAGAACATTGGGCAGCAGGGAAACCGATTTGATGTCGCACCGGGCCCAGCGAATGTCCGGAACCCGGACAACCCGAATCCCCTCGGCCCATTCCTTTTCCAGCGGAATGAAAGCCGATGCGCAGGCATAGACGGTGGGCACGGTATCTCGGGAGGGAAAGGGATGCTTTCGCGGCGCAACCCCCCGGGTGATCTGGAGATAGACCGTGGCCTGGCCACGTGTGAGGTCGTTTTCCTGGATCAACCGCCCGAAGACCTCCCGAATCTTTATCAGGTCGGGTTCCCGAATCTTCAGCTCCCGAAGACTGCGCCGCAGCCGCTCCAGATGATCGGCGGCCCGGAACAGCCGGCCGTCATGGGACAGAATCACTTCGTAGACGCCGTCGGCGAACAGAAAGCCGCGATCGTCGGGAGAGATGGCAATTTCATCTTTCAGGCGAACCTCGCCGTTTAAATAGACCCACATGGTGTTTCACCCCTGATTTGGAAGAAGAAAAAGAAGGGAATAGGCGTACAAAGACGCCCCGCCTTCAGAGACCTGATGGGGGGCGCCGGATATTCTATTGCGGCCGGTTTCAGTACCGGATAAAACTCAATCAGCTTTCGGGGGCACTCTTGCGCCGTTCAATATTGCTTCGAAGTTCGGCGATTTCGAGGCCGAGGCTGACGCATTGTTTACCGTCCATGCACTGGAGGGCGTCGTCGTCCCCGAGATAATGCTTGAGTTCCTGATCGCCCTTTTTCAGATCAACCACCCAGGATTCCTGGGCGTCGTCGTAATCCACATCCACATCGATTCCGCATTCTCCGACATCCGGATACAGTTCTCTGATCTTTTCACACAGTTGTTTTTTGTCGACCATCGGTTATCCCCCTTTTCGGAAGTAGAGGTTAAAACAGCCGGATTCTTTTTTCTATAGAATCCTCTCAAACGGTTCAACCGTTAAATGTGTTATAATGTTATGCATTAATTCATATAATGACAAGAAGAAAATTTTGAAAGCGGTCGCGTTTCAAATAGGGATGGTGTATAGACGTATTCGACAGCAATGGATTCCAAATCTATACCACGGATGGGAGACGATCATCATGCGTTTTCAAAAAGAACTCGACACCGCCCTGGAAGCGGTTCAAAAAGCCGGCATCCTTTGCCGAAAAGCTCAACAAACATTGGTGACCGCAGAAACGGTCGAGAAAAAAGACCGATCACCGGTGACCATCGCCGATTTTGGAAGTCAAGCGGTCATCACCCGCTTTCTGAAGCAGAATTTCCCCCAAGATGCCGTTGTCGGTGAGGAGAGCGCCAAAGTGCTACGGGAAAACGGCGCCCTGCGGGAAAGGGTTTTTGATCTGGCCCGGAAAGCAGTGAATCTAAAAGACGAAAACCGGCTGCTGGACCTGATCGATGCCGGGGCCGAAGCGGTCGACTACAAAAGCCGGTTCTGGACCATCGACCCCATCGACGGCACCAAGGGGTTTTTAAGGAAGGATCAATACGCCGTAGCCCTGGCCCTGGTGGAAAACGGGAAGGTCGTGCTCGGGATCTTGGGATGCCCGGCCTTTCCCGCGAACCAGGCCCGGGAACCGGGGGCGATCTTCTATGCCGTGCGGGGCGAAGGGGCCTTTCGAAAATCCCTCGGCGGGGGAGATCCGGTTTCGATTTCCACGGATCAAAACAGCCGGCCGGAAGCGGTCCGGTTCTGCGAATCGGTGGAAAGCGCCCATGCGGCCCACGATGTGCATGCCCAAATCAGCGGCAAACTAGGCATCACCGCCCCGCCCTTTCGCATGGACAGCCAGGCCAAGTATGCCGCGGTGGCCTCGGGCATGGCCTCGATCTATCTTCGGCTGCCTCGGTCCGAATCCTACCGGGAAAAGATCTGGGATCACGCAGCAGGCGCGGTGATCGTAACCGAGGCCGGGGGGCGGGTCACCGATTTCAGCGGCGCCCCCCTCGGCTTTTCCGCCGGACGCACCCTCGTCGACAATGTGGGAATCGTGGCCACCAACGGTCCGCTGCACGACCGGGTGCTGGAAGCGATTCAGGCGGTGCGAAGCGGCGGTTGATTTCCGCTCTTACCATTTCCACTGGACCGGATTATCGTCCAGATAGTCGGTCACCGACCGGCTGATGATCTCCATTTCCGAGAGCTCGGATTCGGTGAGGATGATGTCGCCGGCCTCGGCGTTCTGCACCGCCTGTTCCGAATTGCGGGCCCCGGCGATGGCGCAGGTGGACGGCCGTGAAATGATCCAGGCCAGAGCCAGTTGACCCGTGGTGATTCCCTTGCTTTCAGCGATGGGCCGCAGCTGCTTCAAGGCGGCCTGAACCCGCTCATAGTTTTCGGGCTGAAACAGCTTGTTCTTGGCCCGGTGATCGCCCTTTTCAAATGCCGGGTCCGCGCCGAACTTGTCGGTTAAGATCCCCTGAGCCATGGGAGAGTAGGCCAGAACGGAGATCTCCTTTTCCAGGCAATACGGCATGGCGTCGGTCTCCACCTGCCGCCAGAAGAGCGAATAGGGAGGCTGCAGACTGTCGATTCGGGCATACTGTGAAGCCGATTCGAGCTGAGCCCGGGAAAAATTGGACACCCCGATCGCACGGATTTTGCTCTCTTCCTTGAGCCTGCCGAGCGCGCTCAGGGTCTCCTCCACCGGCACCTTTTTGCTGCCGAAAGCCCCGGCCGGCCAATGAATCTGGTATAGATCGATGTAGTCGGTGTCGAGGTCCTTGAGCGACTTGTGGCAGGCCTGGAACACCTTGTCGTAGGCCAGAGAATGGGCGAAGACCTTGGTGGCGATCACCACCCGGTCCCGGACGTCGTGAAGCGCCTTGCCCAGCATCCGTTCGGAATGGCCGTTGCCGTATACCGTGGCCGTATCAAAGGTGGTGATGCCGGCATCGTAGGCGGCGCGTATGGCCCGGTCGATTTCGCCGTCTTCGATACCGGTCCACATCGTTTTTCCGGCCTGCCAGGTGCCCATGATAATCGCGCTGATCTCGATCCCGGATCGGCCCAGTGGTTTCATCCACATCATGAATGCTCCTTATAAAATAGGGAAGGAGGGACATTCGGTTTGAATACCCCTCCTTCGCGTAGTTGAAAATGACAATTTACTTTTTGGATTTTTCCCTAAGTGCGGCCTGGGCCGCCGCTAAGCGGGCGATGGGGACCCGATAGGGTGAACAGGAGACATAGCTCAACCCAAGTTTGTGGCACAGCGCGATGGAGACCGGATCACCGCCGTGCTCTCCGCAGATGCCGATTTCCATGTCCGGACGGACGCTGCGCCCCTTTTCCACCCCGATCTCAATCAATTTCCCGACCCCGTCGGGGTCGATGGTGGCAAAGGGATTGTCGGGCAGAATTTCCCGCTCGATATAGTCGATGAGAAAGCCGGCCTCGGCGTCATCCCGGGAAATGCCGTAGGTGGTCTGGGTCAAATCGTTGGTGCCGAAAGAGAAAAACTCCGCATATTCGGCGATCTGATCGGCGGTGAGACATGCCCGAGGCAGCTCGATCATGGTGCCGAACTTATAGGTGATATCCACCCCCCGTTGATCCATCACCCGCTGGGCCTCGGATTCCAACACTTCCCGCTGAATCTTCAGTTCATGGGCATGGGCGGTGAGCGGAATCATCACCTCCGGCTGCACATCCACGCCCTCTCTGGTGACGATGCAGGCCGCCTCGAAAATGGCCCGGACCTGCATGATGGTGATCTCCGGCACCAGGATGCCCAGTCGAACCCCGCGAAGCCCCAGCATCGGGTTGGATTCATGCAGCTTCTCGGCCCGCTGCAAAAGGCGCTCCTTCTTTTTGAACTGATCCAGCAGCTCGTCCACCGCTTTCAGGGAATCGGCCTTCTGAAGCCGAATCCGGATGTCGGTCAAATCCTCTTGCAATTCATTCCGGTTGGGCAGAAACTCATGCAGGGGCGGATCGAGCAGACGAATGATCACCGGCAGGCCGTCCATGGCCCGAAAGAGGCCTGCGAAATCCTCCCGCTGAAACGGAAGCACCGCTTCCAGGGCCTCCCGGCGCTCCACCGGCAGGTCGGCCATGATCATCTTGAGCACATGGGGCAGCCGCTCCGCCTCGAAAAACATGTGCTCGGAGCGGCACAGTCCGATCCCCTGGGCTCCGTATTCCCGAGCCCTTTCGGCGTCCCGAGGATAATCGGCGTTGGTCCAGACGCCCAGGGTTCGCAGTTCATCGGCCCAGGAGAGGAGTTTGATCAGCCAGGGGTCCTTGATGTCCGGCACCATGGTCTTGAGCTTGCCCTTGTACAGCTCGCCCACCGTGCCGTCGATGGAGATCCAGTCCCCCTCATGGATGTCCTCGTCCAGCACCTGAATCTGGCGCCGGTTCATATCGATCTGAAGGGCCGACACCCCCACCAGGGCCGGCTTACCGAACTGCCGGGCCACCAGGGCCGCATGGCTGGTGCGTCCGCCCCGACTGGTGAGAATCCCTTTGGCCGCCAGCATGCCGTGGACATCGTCGGGTTTGGTCTCCGGCCGGACCATGATCACGTCCTTGCCGCCCTTGGACCATTCTTCGGCCAGGTCGGCGTCCAGGGCCACAATACCGCAGGCCGCACCCGGGGAGACATTCAGGCCCGTGGCCAACATCTCACCCTTTCCCTTGGCCTCGGCGGTGGCTTCGGGGTCGAACTGAGGATGGAGGAAAAAATCGACCTGTTCCGGAGTGACCCGCATCACCGCCTCTTCCTTGCTGATCAACCCTTCTTCGGCCATATCCACGGCGATCCGCACCGCGGCCTGGGCCGTGCGCTTGCCGTCCCGGGTCTGAAGCATCCAGAGTTTTCTTTTTTCGACCGTGAATTCCACGTCCTGCATTTCCCGGTAGTGCTGCTCCAGCTTTTGGGCCACCTCCTCGAATTCGGCATAGGCCTTGGGCATCTCTTCCCGAAGCTTGTCAATGTCTTTGGTGATGCGGGTGCCGGCCACCACGTCTTCGCCCTGGGCATTGGTCAAATAATCGCCTTCGATCTTGTTTTCGCCGGTGGAGCCGTTTCGGGTCATGGCTACACCGGTGGCGCTGTCATCGCCCATATTGCCGAAGACCATGGTGACGATGCTGACGGCTGTGCCGAGATCATCGGCGATACCGGCCGCCTTTCGATAATCCACGGCCCGTTTTCCGTTCCAGCTCTTGAACACCGCTTCGGTAGCCAGCTTGAGCTGCTCGATCGGCTCGGTGGGAAACTCATATCCGGTCTGCCGCCGGCAGATAGCCCGAAATTCCTTGGTGACCGCCTTCCAGTGGTCGGCGCTCAGTTCCGCGTCGGTCTCCACCCCGGCCTTTTTTCGGGTTTCGGTGATGACCTCCTCGAAGAGATCATCCCGCACCCCCATGACCACATTGCCGAACATCTGCACCAGCCGGCGGTAGGAATCGAAGGCGAACCGTTCGTCATCGGTCAGCCGGGCCAATCCCTCGGCGGTTTCATCATTGAGTCCGATATTGAGAACGGTATCCATCATCCCGGGCATGGAGAATTTGGCCCCGGAGCGGCAGGACACCAGAAGGGGATTGTTCGGGTCCCCGAAGGTTTTACCGGTCTGCTTCTCGATCGTTTTCAGGGCCGCAAGTTCCTGGTCCCAGAGCCCTTCCGGGAATTTGCCTCCGGAACTCAGATAGGCGTTGCAGGCCTCGGTGGTCACGGTAAACCCGGGCGGCACCGGCACCCCGATGCGGGCCATGTCGGCCAGGTTGGCCCCCTTTCCGCCGAGCAGTCCGCGAACACCGTCCCAGTCGCCGCCCATATAATCCTGTGCCTGATCCACTTCATCGAATAAATATACCCATTTTTTCGTCATCTACTCCTCCACTTGCTATCGGTTCGATCTCATTGATTATCCGCGTTCCAATTCCGTAATCGGGGAGGCTTGCCCCCCTCCTCTTGCCGATTCACCTCGTCCGGACCGCTTCAGGTCCGAGAATTCGGCCGATTCGAAGATGACAGGAAAATCCGATATCCCTTCCACCACCAGATCATTGATGTTGACGAAGGTGATGCCGCTGTTTTCCCGAAGATGATCCTCGATGGCCGAGATGGGCCACTTGGCCATGCGCACATAGACATGGGTTCCCCGAATGTGCCGGGTCAGCATCAATGCCACGGCGAGATTTCCGATATCGTCGTCCGTGCAGAGAAAAAAGGCCTTTTCCGAATCATCGGTCATTTCCAGGTCCTGAATATCGGCCTGCATAAAGGTCATTCGATCGGAAATGCCGAGGTCTTTGGCCAGAGCGTCGACCTCTTTTTTCCGGTTCTGAATATCCACCACTCGAATGTGCGGCTTCTCCGACGGCTTCAGGTCCTTAGCCAGGGCCTCGACCAGATCCCGGCCGAATTTGCCGAAGCCCATGATGGTGATCTCGCGCACGCCTTCCCGGACTTCGGGTCCGAAATGCTTGCAGACCATTTTGGCCGCTGCCAGGTGATAGGTGTCAAAGAAACGTATCCCAACCGTTCCTTCGGTGCGCAGGGCCAAACGGGCGGTCTCGGCCAGTTTTTCACTGGCGATGTGGGCCCACAGAAGGCGGACCGGACCGGTATCGGTGCGAAGCCAGCCGTAGGCGCTGACCACCCCTTCGAGGTTGTGAAGATCATCCCCGGAGGCAAAGAGGAGGGACCGGGCCCGGGCCGCGCCGGCCCGCTCCAGAACCGGTCGGCTCAAAAAATCGCCGTAGATCATGGGGATGGGAACCTCATTCAGCCACTCTTCGAACCCTTCGGGGGGGCCCATGTCCACACCGACGACCTCGATCCCCCGGGCCTTGATGGTCTTGGCCATCAGCTTTCCGGTGCGCCCCACCCCGCAGACGATCACATGATCGGAGCGCCACCGGGTCTGAAGCAGCGGGGAAAACCGGAACAGATAGGTGATCGCCGTACCCAGGGCCGATATGGCGAGCAGGGGCGCGAAAAAAAGGATAAAGATCAGGGGCCAGCTCTCGGGGAAATGAGGCAGGTCGTGTTCGAGAATAAACAGCCGAAGTGTGTAGTAAAAGGATTCCAGAAAACTGAGCCCCGGATACTCCCTCGGAAAAAAATGGACCCCGACGGCGATAACCGACAAAATGGAGGCGGTCCAGAGACCGATTCGAATCAGCGGTTTATGGCCGGTGCTCATCGGGTGGAATCGGATCCGTAGGCCAGGCCGTCGCCCACATGCCGTCCGTTTCTGAAGATACCTCTGTACTTGATGCCGCCGGGGTAGACAAAGGTCCCTTGGCCGTGGAACCGGTCGTTTCTGAATTCTCCGATGTATTCGGTGCCGTCGGGAAAGGTCTGGGTGCCGAATCCGTTGCGTTCGCCGTCCATGAATTCTCCTTCATAGGTTTCCCCGTCGGGAAAGATCATGGTCCCGCGTCCGTGGGGTCGACCGTTTTGAAAATCCCCGGTATAGGTATGGCCGGTGGGGTAGTCCAGGGTGCCGTCGCCCTGAAACACGTCCCGCTGAAGGGACCCGACATATTTCTTGCCATGAGGAAAAGAATAGACGCCCTTTCCATCCGGACACCCGTCGGCGAATTCGCCCTGATACACCCGGCCGTCGGGAAAGGTCAGAGTCCCCTGACCGTGGAATTCATTGTCTCTGAATTCCCCGGCATACTGTTTACCGCCGGCATAGGTCAGGGTGCCGGACCCGCTGAACCGGCCGTTTTCAAATTGCCCCACATAGACCGATCCGTCCGGATAGTAGAGGGTGCCCTCTCCGTGGAACCGGCTGTCTCTGAAATCCCCCACATACCGCCGGCCGTCGTGGAAGTTGTAGACGGCCTTTCCGAAGAAGTGGGTATTTTCCAATTTTCCCAGATAGGTCTCCCCGTCGGGATAGGTGAACAACCCCTGCCCGTGCACCCATCGGCCTTTGAAGTATTCCGCGCTTGCCGGAATGGCTGTTAAAACCAGAACAAGCAATCCCGCCGTGCCGATTTTCAATGCCTTCATCGCGGTTCCTTCCGTGTAAAAGAGTAAGAAAAACTCAGGGGCTTTCCGCCTGTATCAGCATTCTCCCGCCGATTTTCCCGGCGGACCTTCGATCTTCGGAGGCCCCTCGCCCGGCAGACGCAGGTCCGAAGGCCGCTCGCCGCCCAGCAGACGCACGATAGCGGCAAAGACCTTTTTGATACCCCGCCAGAGTTTGGGAATCAGCCAGATCATCAGCAGAATGGACATCAATAGAAAGCAGATAAAGACCACCGGGTAGTTGAGGGCGGTCCATATGGCGCCGATCACTGTCAGGTCTTCGGCTACCGAAGCGGTCCAGTTGCTGAAGGGTTCCGGAGAGGTGTTGATCAAGGCCCGGGTGCCCGCCTTGGCGGCATGAGTCCCGGCGGCCAGACCGCCCCCCAGAATACCGGCGGTCAGGCTCAGGGCCGGGCTCACCTCGCCGACCGCCCCGGCGGCCAGGATTGCCCCGGCGGGAATCCGGATGAAGGTATGCACGGCATCCCAGCCCGAATCGACCCCCGGCACTTTATCGGCGATAAACTCGGTGATGAACATCAACCCGGCCCCGGTCATCACCATGGGATGGGTCAGAATCTGAAGGTTCTCCGGAAGAATAATGTTCTCCGTCACCCCCAGGATTCCCAGTACCAGAATGGTGGCATACAGGTTGATGCCGCTGGCCCAGGCCGCCCCCATGGAAAGGGCGATCGCCTCGGAAATACTATTCAGTTGTTCCATTGCTTTACCTCCTTCTACTAATGGGTGCGCACCGCACCCGAATCGGTATCGGCTGCGCCGAAAAACCCCGCCGCTTTTTCTTGAGTCTTCATCCTTAAAATTTCTTCGATTTTACCGGAAAGCGCTTTCAGGCTGAAGGGTTTTTGAATAAACCCCCGGCACCCGCTGTCCAGCATATGTTGCGCCTTGGCTTCGAGGCTGTATCCACTGGACAGCAGCACCCTGACCCCGGGGTTGATGGTCTGTAAGCGTTTAAGCACCTCTTCTCCGCTCATTCCCGGCATGACAAGATCCAAAATCACCATTCGGAACCGGTTCGGATCCGCTTCATAAAGCGCAATCGCCTCTTTGCCGCCGCAGGCGACCTGCACCTCGAATCCGAGGGCCTCCAGCATCTGAGCGCCGATCTCCCCGATCATCTCTTCGTCGTCCACCAGCAGAATGGCCCCGCTGCCGGTCATCATTTCACCGGAGGCGTCTTCCGGCCGGGTCTGCTGTTTCGGGGAGGCGGGAAAAAAAACGCTGAAACTGGAGCCGCCGCCGGGCAGAGAAGTCACATGGATGTGCCCGCCGTGGTTTTGAATAATTCCGAATGCCGAGGCCAGACCCAGGCCGGTGCCCCGGCCCATCTCTTTGGTGGTGAAAAAGGGGTCGAAAATCCGCTCCAGAATGTCTTGTTCCATACCGATGCCGTTGTCGGTCACCTCCAGCAGCACGTAATGGGTCGCCTCCTTCGTGTCGCCTTGAAACCCCTTGACCTCCCGGTGATCGACATTTCGGGTTTTCAAATACAGATGTCCGCCGGCCGGCATGGCGTCAAAAGCGTTGATGTAAAGATTCAGCAGAATCTGTTCGATCTGACTCCGGTCCGCTTCAATGGGCGACAAATCGTCGCTCAAATCGGAGACCAGGGAGATGTCCTTGCGGGTTCGGGCCACGGTTTCGGCGGTATTTCTTACCAGTGTGTTCAAATTCAGGGGTTTGAGCTCGAACCGCCCTTTGCGGGCATACCCGAGGAGCTGGGCGGTCAGTTTGGACCCGCTCTGGACGAACCCTTCGATGCTCTTCAGCCTCGGGTAATGGGGGTGGTTCGAATCCAGGCCGTGGAGCATCATGGAAATATTTCCCTGCACCGCCATCAACAGATTGTTGAAGTCATGGGCCACGCCGCCGGCCAGGGTTCCCACCGCCTCCATCTTGAGGGCCTGCCGAAGCTGGTTTTCGAGGTCTCGCTGCTCGGTCACATCCATCAGATACCCCCAGATTTCAGTCAACTCTCCGTCGGCATCGAAGATCCCGATGGCGTTCTCCATTGTGTGCACGGCGGACCCGTCCCGGCGGCGCATTCGGGATTCATAATAGGTGACCTTTCGATCCCGCTTGAGCTTTTCCAGAAAATCGGATCGGGCCACGGGATCGGGATAAATTGTATTCAGATCGGTTTCCAGGGCCTCCTTCGGGGAGGAAAAACCGAAGATCCGGGCGAAGGCGGGGTTGCAATCCACCAGGGTTCCGTCCGGCCGGGAAATATAAGCGCCGGAAAAATCCCCTTCGAAAAACTGCCGGTACCGGGCTTCACTCTTTTCCAAGGCACGCACCGCCCGCTTGTATTCGGTGATATCCAAAAAGGAACCGACGCTGGTTCGGGTGCCCGGAATCAATCCGACCGTGAGGAACATGTTCTTGACCTTCCCCTGCCGGTCGATGATGCTGCATTCGAACCGGGTGGGCGTGTCCGGGTCCCCTTCCCGCCTGCGGATATGGTATTCCTTCATTCGCGCGTGATCTTCGGGAGCGACGAATTCGGTCCATTTCATTTTGCCTTCGATCTCCTCCCGGGAATACCCGATGATCCGTTCGAATTCGGCGTTGGCCATGGAGATGGTCATGTCGCTTTCACCCAGAGTGGTACCGGTCCCGGTATTTTCAAATACGATGCGATACCGCCGCTCACTTTCTTTCAGCGCCTTTTCCGCCGCTTTCCGCCGAACCAGATCCTGGCTCGCGGTTCGGTAGAGAAACACCACCGCCCAGCCGATGAGAATGCAAAGCACCAGGGCCACATAGCTTCCCTTGCGGATCAAAGGATCGGCCACCCCCTTCAGAATGGAATTTCGATTCACCAGGTAGGCCACATACCAGTCCGGATAATGGTCGAGGTTCACACGGTGAATCAGGTAGCGGTTGTTCACCGAGTCGAGTGCGCCGGTTTGCCCATCCGGTCGAAGGCCGATCCATTTCCAGGGCGCCACTCCGAACTGGCGGAGTCGGCCGATATTCTCCAGCTCCTCCGGGGAAGTTTCCCACATCAATCGAAACCGCCATTCCGGGCGGTTGGATGCGAAGATCATTCCATGGGGGTCGGCCAGCACCCAGATTCCTTCGTCATCGGGGTAGATGCCGGTTTCGAGAATATTCACAGGAGCTTTGACCACCAACACCCCTAAAGGAGTCGATGCGGTCTCTGCCCAGACCGGCTGGCTGTAATAGAGCCCCCGAATTCCGGAGGTCACCCCCACCGCCATGTAGACCGCCGATTTACCGGTCATAGCCTCCTGAAAATAGGGCCGAAATCCGTAATCCTTTCCCACGAAGCTGTCGACCTCGGCACGGTTGCTGGATGCCAGGGTGACGCCGTCGCGGTTCAGAAGATAACAGACGCCGGCCTCCAGGGCATCACAGAAAAGATCCAACACCCGGTTGGCCTCGGCCAGTTGTTCGTAATCGGGCTGGAGCAAGGCATTCCGGAATTCATCCACCCGGGAAATCGCCCGGGCGGCTTTCAGATTTTCA
Source organism: Desulfococcaceae bacterium (assembly GCA_046541495.1). Lineage (GTDB taxonomy): Bacteria > Desulfobacterota > Desulfobacteria > Desulfobacterales > Desulfococcaceae > JAABSQ01. The sequence goes on along the minus strand of JBKHDE010000023.1, from coordinate 20,092 downwards.
GCGATATAGGAATCGATATGATTTTTGACATTGGCGGCATGGGCGATGGTTCGCCGCTCGGCCTCCTTGATCTGAAGTTCTTTCAAAGAGCTGTAATACCCGTATCCCCCCAATCCGGCCGAAAGAAAAGCCAAAAGGGCCAGCACCAGCAGAATGGCCCGGAGCCGTATCGCGTTCTCTTTAAGAATGGCCGCCTCCTATCGGGCCCGGTACAACCGCAGGCTGTTGCCCACCACGGTAATGCTGCTCAAAGACATGGCCAGTGCGGCCAGGATGGGGTGCAGATGGCGCAACATACCCGGAAGGGTCTCAAACGGCGCCAATACCCCCGCCGCCACCGGAATCAGAAGAATGTTGTAAATAAAGGCCCAGAACAGGTTCTGCCGAATGGTCCGCATGGTGGCTCGGCTCAACCCGATCGCCTTGGGCACCCCTTTGAGGTTGTCGCTGGACAGAATCACATCGGCGGCCTCGATGGCGATATCGGTTCCGGTTCCGATGGCCATTCCGATCTCCGCCTGGGCCAGGGCCGGCGCATCATTGATGCCGTCGCCCACCATGGCGACTGTCTTGCCTTCTTCTTGAAGGGCTTTCACTTTGGCCGATTTTTCTTCGGGGTGAACCTCCGCCACGATGTCCTCAATCCCCACCTGATCGGCGATGGCCCGCGCGGTTCGGTAATTGTCTCCGGTCAGCATCACCACCTGAAGGCCCTGGCGGTAAAGCGCCTCGATGGCCGCCTTGGACTCGGGATGCAGGGTATCGGCCACGGCGATCAGACCGGCCATCTTTCCGTCCGCCGCCACCCCCATGACCGTCTTTCCCTGGCCCTGCAGCCGTTCGACTTCCGAGGCCGATTCTTCAAAGGGAATCGCGAGTTGATCGAACCATCCGGGTTTTCCCACCACGATGTTTCGGGAATTCACCTCGGCCTCCACCCCGAATCCGCCCGAGGCTCGAAAGTGTCTGGGTTCCGAAAGCTGAATCGATCGGTTTTCCGCCTCCTGAACGATGGCCCGACCCAGAGGATGCTCCGAGCCCTTTTCCACCGATGCGGCGATCTGAATCAGCCCATCGGCACTGGAAGCATACCCATCCAGGACCACCAGATCGGTGACCACCGGTTTTCCCTGGGTGATGGTGCCGGTCTTGTCGAGTACAATGGTATCCAGTCCCGCGGCGGTTTCCAGGGCTTCTCCGTTTTTGAACAAAACCCCCTGTTCCGCCCCTTTGCCGGTGCCTGCCATGATGGCCGTGGGCGTAGCCAGCCCCAGAGAGCAGGGGCATGCGATGACCAAAACCGCCACCAGCCGAATCATGGCCGGAACAAACTCCCCGCCGACAAACCACCAGATCCCGAAGGCCGCCAGGGCGATGACGATGACGATGGGCACAAACACCGCAGCCACCCGATCGGCCAGCGCCTGAATGGGGGCCTTGCTTCCCTGAGCCTCCTGCACCAAGCGGATGATCTGGGCCAGGGCGGTATCCTTTCCCACCTTTTCGGCCTTGAATTTGAGCATCCCCTGCTGGTTGACCGTTCCCCCGACGACCGTATCCTCCGGCCCCTTGTCCACCGGCAGGGGTTCGCCGGTGAGCATCGATTCATCCACGCTGGAGGTCCCCTCTATGACCTTGCCGTCCACCGGAATGGCCTGGCCCGGCCGGACCACCAGAAGATCCCCCGCCTCAACCTCGGCCAGAGGCACCTCCTCCTCCCGGTCCCCGCGGATCACCACCGCGGTCGGGGGCGTCAGGTCCATCAGTTTTCGTATGGCGGCCCCGGTCCGGCCTTTGGTGCGGGCTTCCAGCAGCTTACCCAGCTTGATCAGGGTAATGATGACGGCTGCGGTTTCAAAATAGACGTGATCCCCGATATTCGGAAACAGGATCACCCCGATGGAGTAAAAATAGGCCACCGAGGACCCCATGGCCACCAGAACATCCATATTGGCGGTTCGGTTGCGCAGGTTTTTATAGGACCCCACATAGTAATCCCATCCGGTATAAAACTGCACCGGGGTGGCCAGGGCCAGGAACAACCAGTTGACCCAGGGTTCGTAACTCCAGGGGCCCAGCAGGTGAAAATCCCGGCCCATGCTGAGCACAAAGAGGACCCCTCCGAAAATCAGCCCCACGATGAATTTCCGGGTCTGATCCCGAATCTCCGCTTCCCGGGCTTCGGCCTCGGGATCGGTCTCATCCCCTTCCTCCCGGGGCAGAATGGCGGTGAAACCGGCTTTCTCAATGGCCTGGGCCATGGCTTCCGGAGAGGTCAGGTTCGGCAGATAATCCACCGATACATGTTCGGATGCGAAATTGACCGAGGCATCCAGCACCCCGTCCACCTTTTTTTTCAGGGTCCGTTCGATGTTCATGGCGCAGTTGGCGCAGGTCATGCCCCTTACCGGAAAATCGATGTGCCGGGCCGCTACCTGAAACCCGGCCCCCTTGATTTTGTCGACGATCTCCGGCAGGGTCACCACTTCGGCGTCATAGGCCACGGCGGCCCGTTCGGCGGCGAAATTGACATTGGTTTCACGGACCCCCGCCATTTTGCCCAGGGTGCGCTCGATATTCATGGCGCAGTTGGCGCAGGTCATGCCGGTGATCGGAAGATCGATCCTCTGCTCGTTCATGAGAATGCCCTATTCCGCCGCCGGGTAGTTGATCTCCCGAAGGGTGGAGAGGATTTTCTCTTGGGTGGCCGGGGCCTCCCAGTCTACGGTGACGTTCTTTTCTTGAATATTCCCTTGGGCGTCCTTCACCCCGTCGAGCTCTTTCAGCTCCCGCTCAATGGCTGAAGTACAGTGTCCGCAGGAGATGTTGGGTATGCTGAAGGTTTTCTTTTCCATCGTGATTTCCTTTCCTGTTTACATTGAGGCCGCGATTTTTGAATTGCCGATAATCGACTTCTCGTTGTCGAATGGTCAAAGATATTTATTCAATCGGCCTTTTTCAATCATTGCGCCTCGATTTCAGGTTTTTCCTTTCCGGATTCCGCCGAATCCGCTTTCTTCGCCTCCCGATTTCGGTTCACGACGGTCACCGGCGGCGGCGTCTTCCCGATGCCGCGCACCTCGGGTCGGTACATGGCCTCCGCAAAAGGCGGGGGAACGGAAAAGCTCCCCGGCGTAACCGCGCGAATCAGATAAAACAGATGGGTCACGGAGTGATCGTTCAGCCGGACCGCCGCCACGTATCGATCCTCCCGATACGCTTCATGACGGATATCCGCCCCTTCTTTTTGGCGCCAGATCGATTCTCCCTCGATCTCGAGATCCTCCATTTTGAAGGTGTGGTTGAGATTGGGATTTTCCGCTTCAAATCCGGCGGGCAGCATATCCACCACCAACCCGTCGGGGATGTATTGTTTGGCGGCGATCTTCAGGCGAACCAGAATCAGCTCCCCCACATAGAACCGATCCCGTTCCACCCGGTTCCCGTCGAGGTCGAAGAGGTCCCGGGAAACGGCGATCTGTTCATCCTCCGGTTCGGGAGGCGTTTTCGAATAGCCGTCGACGATGGCTGAGACATAGAGGCGGTCAGAACTGCGGGATTCGAAAGAGACCCCCCGGACGATCTCCCCTTCGGAAAGGTTGGTCGAATAACTCCCCCGTTCATTCAGCTGAATGTCGTTTCCGGATGCCTTCAGGGTTCCGGACCACGGGGTGTCTTCGGATTCGGCCAGGGCCATTCCGGCCGAAAACAGGGCGTATTTTTCCTGGGTGCTCAGCCACCGTCTCTGCCGCAGGGCGGTCCCGAGATCCGCCAAGAGGGCGTCCATGCCTTTCAGGCTTTGCTTTTCGTTTTCCACCAGAAGGGATACGGTCAGGGCGAGATCCCGAAGCGAGGTGCCGTAATCCGCCCGGTATCGATCCGATTCCGGCCGCATTTTCACCGCCGAATTCAGGGCCGCCTCGCTTCGGTTCATGTCGCCCATCCATTCCAAAGCGATCCCCAGATGGGTCAGCGGAAGCGGAGAGACGGCCTGATCCCGGTGGTTGTCGTATAGGGTGCGCAAAGACCCGAGTGGGGCCCGGTTGAGGCGGGCCAGCACGTATCCGGCATAACTTTTCACCGCAAACTGAAGGGATTCCCGGTCGGTGTTGTCCATGTAATCGGGCAAAGGGGCCGCCCGCTTCAGATAATCCTCGATCCGGGTCAGGGCCGAATCCGTCATGGCGGGGGGTATCTCCACGCCCCGGTCCCGGGCGGTGAGCAGAAAATCGGTCACATAGACGGTCAGCCAGGGGGATTCGGGGCTGCTTTTGTTCCACAGCCCGAATCCGCCCGAGGCCAGCTGCATGGCCGCCAACCGGTCCACCGCCGAACGGAGCCGTTTGAGCCGCTCCTCCCGGGTGATGGACGGCAGGTTATGGCGGGCGATCTGCTCCGGAGTGGCGAACAGAAGCGGATAGGCCCGGCTGGAGACCTGCTCCAGACATCCGTAGGGAAAATTGATCAACCCCTTCATGGCATTCTGGAAATTGATGGGCGCCCGGGTGGAAATCTTCAGATCTCCATCCACCGTTTCAGGAATAAGATCCGCCGCAAGACCCGGGTCCAATGAAAAGGACTCCTCGGGACCCAGAATTTCAAACACCTTCCGGGCCGTCGCCGGATACCCCGGCCGCACCCCCAGTTGCCATTTCCGATCGATCCGAATCCCCTCCCCGGGCCGAATCCCTTCCCCGGCCACTTGCAGGCGGATGTCGGCGGCCCCGTAATCGGCCCGGGCCGCCACCGGAAAGCGCAGGGAGGTCTTTTCGCCCTCGGCCAGAGAGAGGGATCGATCCCCATCTTTGAGGAGAATGGGGCCGTCCACACCCAGCCGCACCTCCAGCTGCTGATCGCTTCCGCTCAGGTTGTGCAGGTCGAGGGTGAAGCGAGCGGTGTCGCCGGGGGCCAGAAACCGGGGAGTGGACAGCTGGGAGACCACAGGTGCGGCCACCCGCACCTCCTGCTCCGCCGATCCGAACCGGTCTCGTCCGAAGGCGACCGCCATCAGTCGAATTCGGCCGTTGAAATCGGGCAGATCGAAAAATATTCGGGCTTTGCCCTCGGGGTCGAAGGCCACCGGTCCTTGAAACAAGGAAAGCAGGTCGATTTTGGTTTCGGGCCGTTTTCCGCCGGTCAGATCGGCGTCCCCGCCGTAGCGAAGGGCGGCCATGTTCCCGTCCATCAGTTCGATCACCTTGCCGTAGATGTCATAGGCATCCACCGCGTAACGGCGTCGGCCGAAGAAATAGTCGAAGGGATCGGGTGTCTGAAAATCGGTAATGTTGAGAATCCCCACATCCACGGCGGCCAGGGTGACAAACAGCGGTTCGTCCAGGTCCGTCGTCCCGGGGTCCAGTTGAAGGGTCACCGGCAGGGGATTTTCCGGATTCACCTCTTCCGGAGCCTCGATATCGACCTTCATCTTTCGCCGGGACCGGTCCATCGGCAGATGAATCAGCCCCACGGCCCGATTGGGGGTAATCTTCTCCTTCGCATCCCCGGGGCGGAAGACCACCGCGCTGATGTGAAGGTTATGGCTGTCCCACCCGGCCAGGATGGGAATCTCCACCAGAGCGGCGCCTTCGGTGACCGAGATCCGTTTCATCCAGAGCGGTTTTTCCCCTTCGACCAGAATCAAGGCTTCTCCGGAATGGGGCGGGGTGACCGTGAGCCGAATGATGTCCCCCGGTCGATACGCCTCCCGGTCCAAGCCGAGCACCACCTTGTCGGGTCGGGCGGCATCGGCCCCTTCCCCGCCGTACCACCAGGAGCCCACTCGAAAACGGACGCTGGTGGTCAGACCCGTTTCCGGATCGGTAATTGCCAGCAGGTATTGGCCGTCTTGCAGCTGAAGGGTATAGGAATGCGGCTGGTCCCCGCCCAGGGAGAGGGAATCGGCCAGGAACTGATAATCTTTCCGGGTATACTTGTATTGCCATCCGGTGGATTCGGAATATTCCCAGTAATAATCCCGGTCCTCCTTGGTCAATTCCACCAGCAGTTCCCCGTCACCCCTCGGTTTACCGTCGGGGGAAACCCGAATCACCTCGAACCGGACCGGTCCGGACTCGGTGGAGCCGTCGTCGAACAGCGGACGAATCCCCACCAGGGCGTCTCCGGGCCAGATGGTTCTCTGTGCGGCCCGGGTGACCGGCCGGCCCCCGGTTTCCAGAAGGTCCACCGCCGTCCGGACCGACAGCGGACTTTCCAGCTCTTTCCACCGGCTCTCGATTTGAATCGTGGTTTCGCCCTCCGGGTCGAGGGTCTCCGGAGAAAGCTCCCGGTAATCCTGATAATCCTCGTCGGCCGCACGGCCGAAGGTATACCCTTCCCATTCCGAAAACGGGTTCCGGTCGGCCTTCACCCGCACCCGGGCGATGACCTCATTCCCGGCGGCCGGGGCCCCGTAGAGGTACCGCCCTGAAATCTTCAACTGAAGCGGTTCCCTGGGCCCGGGGAATTCCGGCCGAAGATCGAGTTCCAGTTTCATCCGCTCGGGCAGGAATTCTTCCACATGAAAGGGATAAACGACGGCGGGTGCTTCATCGGCGGGGTCGTCCCACACCTTGACCTGCCACTTTCCGGTTTGGGCGTCGGACGGCAAATCAACGGATTCTTGATAATAAACAAGGCCCTCCGCGCCCAGTTTCAGGGCATGCCAGGTAAAACTTCGCACCTCCCGCCCGTCGGGCCTGTAAAGCGCGGTCTTCAGCGGAATGGGGTCCACGGGAAAACCGTCTTCGTTTCTCAAAAGCCCCGACAGGACCACCGTTTCTCCGGGACGATAGAGATCCCGCGGACTGTAGATGAAAAACTCCCGGGCTCGATACGGACGTTTTCCCAGATCGAATGCACTCATATCCAGGGCGGGCATCCGCAGGGGCAAAATCCCGGTTTGATCGTTTCGGGCGGCGGTAATCAGGTAGACATCCCCCGGCAGGGTAAGATCCAGCCGATAGCGGCCCTGGGCGTCGGTGACGCCTTCCGCGATCACCTCCGTTTTGGAGTTGTACACCGTAAGGTCCACCCCTTCGAGAGGGGCGCCGGTGCGCAGGGAAGAGGCGAAAACAAGAGATTCAGTGTCGTAGGCCCGGGCATGGAGTCCGATGTCGGTGACCAGAAAATAGGTGGACTGGTAGTTGTAGGCGTACTGACCCGGCTCCCGCATCACCGCCAGGTAAACCCCCGGTTCTTGAAGCGGCGGAATATTTTCCACCGGAATGTGGTAGACGGTGCGGCGGTTATTTTCGACATCCAGCTCGAACCGGCCGGAGAAGACCAGCTTGCCGTGGTCCTTGGCCTGGGAAAGGTGGTAATAGCCTTTTTCCCCGGTGGTGTTTCGCCAACTCACAAGGTTGATCAAACCGCCGGTGTCGATCCGGAAAAATTCGATATAGACCGAGCGGACATTCACCGTCACCACCGGCAGCCCACCGGCCAGTTCGGCCGGAAGCAGAAATCCTTCGCTGGCGAAGCTGACGATCGGGTGAAGGGTTCGGGTGGTCACGGTTTCGCTCACCCGTTCCCCCAGGGTTTGCCCGTCGGCGGATGGAAGGCTCTCCATCACCGAGACCGAATATTGGGTCTCCGGCTCCACATGAGGAAAATAGAGGGTGCGCCTATCCTCGGAGAGCACCCAGGCGCTTTTGAGCAGCTCCCGGGTGTCACTGATGCGAATATGGGAATCATGCCGAACGGCGGGATCCAACGGCTTTGAAAGAAGCACCGCAATGGCCGGACCGTTGTCGAAGGTGCGTTCGCCGATATCCAGCACGCGGAAGGATTCGGATGGAGGGTTCGGAGCCGCCGCCTCTTCGGGTAAAGCGTCCGACGGGCCCGACAGGGTCAACAGAAAGGACAAAAGGATGAGGACCGTTCTTGCCATTGGTTTTCTCCTTAACCCATCTCCTTTCAGTCGCGAAAGGAGAAATCATAAATCAGGTTTTTAATGATATTGATATCCTCTGTTGAAATGTCTTCGAACTCGAACCCGATGCTGTAGAAGTTGGGATTCACATCCCGCTTGCACCACATGCTTTTGACGGCGAAATTGATCTCTTTTTTTCTGTCGATCTCCTCGGGAAGCACCATTCTAAGCTTATAATAGGTATCCGGTTCAATGGAATTCTCACTCACCAATTTCATCCCGCTGGTGGTAATGTCGACCAGTTGCCCGACAAGTTGATCATTGTTCTTATCAAACACCCTCAGATAATAAATGATGTGCCTTCTCTTGGCTCTTCTTTTCTCCACCATTGCCTTGAACTCCTTCCTTGCCGGGGTTGACCTTCCACGAGAAAAACAATCGATTTCAACTTTGTATAATATCTAAAAAGGCATTATATTTGTAGCAGACTACCAAAAATATCACAAGCCTTTCCGAGGTCGAACGGACCTGTTCTCCCCGCCCTTGAGGGCCGGAAAAAGGCATGGAATTTTCACATGAAACATTGATTCCACCGGACGGATCTGGTATGAGCGAAGTTATTCTACACACGTGCATTCGCAGAACTCTCTTGCTGAACTTCCGGTATCCATGAATCCACACGCGAACCCATATTCCACCCCGGGCTTGGTCGGGGGAACCGAAGGCTTTATCGGCCGAACCGATGTCCTGGCGGATGTCGGCCGTTTTCTGACCACCCCGCAGGAAAAAGGCCTGATTCTCTACGGCCACCGCGGAATCGGAAAGACATCCCTGCTCCGTCACTTCGAATTTCAGCTCCCCCGGAAGGGGTCCTATGCCGCGGTTTACTTCGATCCGGCGGCGCATTCGGGAAAGCCCTTGCGGCAGATCTTGAAAGCCCTGGCCCTGCAAATTTTCGAGACACTGTCGATTCCGGCCGTTCCGTTTCCGGAGGGAGACCCGTCCCTCGCCTTTGAATCGCGCATTCTGGACCACGTCCTGTCCCATTTACCGAAACAGACCATGTTGGTCCTGCTCCTGGACGAATTCGAGGCGCCGGCGCAATCCGTTCCCCGGCCTCCGGAAAATCCCTTTTATCCCTATTTGCGGTTTCTGATGTCCGGGGACCACCCCTCTCTGAAAATCATCTCCGCCCTGGGAAGACGCCCCGAGGATCTGGAGCGCATTTACCGAACCCATTTCGAAGGGATTTACCTGAAGCGGGTGACGAACCTTACCCCTGAAGAAACCGCCGAACTGATTCGAATATCCGAAAAACAGGATACCCTTCAGTGGCCGGAAGCGCAGGTATCCGCGGTGATCGATTTCACCGACGGCCACCCCGGGCTGACCCGAAGCCTTTGCCGGGTGGTGTGGGACCACCTTCACCGCCAGCGGTTCACCGACATCCCGTCGGTTCGGTTCAAAGATGTGGGCCAGAGCTTTCCTCAGGCGATCAAAGCGGCCGATGCCGCTTTTGAGTGGCTGTGGGAAGGACTCGGTCCTTATGAGCGGGTCGTGGTCTCTTCTCTGGCCGAAATCGGCCCCGGCTGGATTGATCAGAAAGAACTCATCGCCGCACTGCGGCAAAACGGATGTATCAACCTGAACGGCGAGGTGGATCAGGCCGCTCGAACCCTGGAACAATGGGGGATTCTTCACACCAAAACCGGTGAATACCGGATTCGAATCAATATGTTTTCCCGGTGGATCATGGCCCGAAAATCCAGGGACCGGGTTCAGGAAGAACTGAACGGCTTTGCCGACCGCCTCTTTGATACGGCTCGCGAATTCTGCCGAAGGGCGCGCCTGAAGCAGGCGGTAAGCCTGCTCCAACGGGCGGTGAAACTCAATCCCCGCCATTTGAAGGCGACGGGACTTCTGGCCAAGGTTTACGTCAACGCCGGACACCCTGAAAAGGCGCTTCAATTGTTGGAAAAGGTACAGGCGGACGTGCTCCCGGCGATTCGACCGCTTTACATTCAAATACTGGTTCGTCAGGCGGAAAACTCGGAAAATACGGGCAGTGCGGCGCAGATCTATGAAAAAATCCTGTCTTTGGCGCCGGATCATGCCGAGGCCCGCACCTTTTTCATCGAAAAGGGGCACCAGGCCTTCGAAGAAAATCGATACACCGAGGCCCTGGTCGCCTATCGGAAAGCCGGGGCCGTCTACCAGATCAAAAAAGTCGAGGGGATCATTCGGCAAATCCGCACTCAAGAGAAGATCGAGCGAATCAAGAAAAAACGGGGGAAAAGGCGCATCCTCGGGGTTCTTCTGGGGTCCGCATCCGCCCTGGTGCTGCTGGTCGCAGTGGTCGCAGCGACCCTGACGGCGGGTTACCGGAAAATCAGCGCCGATCTGCCGCGGATCAACTCCCTGAATGACTACGCCCCGCCCATTGTGACCACGGTCTATTCGGATGACGATCGGCCCATCGCCGAATTCTACAAAGAAAGGCGGTTGGTTATTCCCCTGGATCAGATGCCGAACGTATTGATTCAGGCCTTTATCGCCGCCGAGGATGCCCGGTTTTTCACCCATGAGGGGGTGGACCTGGTCGGCATCATTCGCGCCTTTTTCAAGAACATCGAAGCCGGCGCAGTGGTTCAGGGCGGTTCCACCATCACCCAACAGGTGGTCAAGTCTTTCCTGCTGTCTCCCGAAAGAAGCTATGAACGAAAAATCAAGGAAGCCATTCTGGCCTACCGCATCGACCGGGCCTTTTCCAAGGCGGACATTCTCTATCTCTATCTGAATCAGATCTACCTCGGATACGGGGCTTACGGAGTGGAAGCCGCCGCCGAAAACTACTTCGGCAAGTCGGCCAAGGAGATGACCCTGGGAGAATGCGCTCTTTTGGCGGGGCTCTCCAAGGCCCCGAGCCGGGACAACCCCTTCAAGTATCCGGACCGGGCCAAACTGCGTCGGCAGTATGTCCTCAGCCGAATGGTCGCCGAGGGATACATTACCCCTGAAGAAGCGGAGAGCGCCGCCAAAGAGAAGGTTCAAATCGAGCCCCGGAAAAACCTCTATTTTGAAAAAGCCTCCTATTTTACCGAACAGGTCCGGCGCCATATCGAAGCGGTATACGGACGGGAGGCGCTGTACACCGGAGGGTTGAAGGTCTACACCACGGTGAATATCGAGATGCAGGCGGCGGCCCTGGAAGCGGTGGAAAAAGGGTTGCAGGCCCTGGAGGGCCGCCATCGGTATCCGAAAACGACCCACCCCCAGGGGGCCCTTCTCTGCCTTGAATCGAAAACCGGGGCGGTGAAGGCGATGATCGGCGGAAGGGATTTCTCGGCCAACCAGTTCAACCGGGCGGTCCAGGCCAAACGCCAGCCCGGGTCGGCCTTTAAGCCGATCATCTACGCCGCGGCCCTGGACAAAGGATACACCACCGTCTCCATGCTCAGCGATACCCCCATCGTGGTGCCGGACAACAACCGATACTGGAAACCCGACAATTATGACGGCCGGTTTCACGGCCCCATCCGCCTGCGGCGGGCCCTGGCCAAATCCCGGAACCTGCCGGTGGTCAAGGTGCTTCGGGATATCGGCATCGATTATGCCGTCGCGTATGCCCATACCCTGGGCATCACCTCGAACCTGAACCGCGGATTGTCTCTCGCCCTTGGCGCTTCAGGGGTATCTTTATTGGAAATGGTCCAGGCCTACTCGGTGTTCGCCAATCAGGGGCGGTTGGTGCGGCCGCGGCTGATTCGAAAGATTATGGATCGAAACGGAAATGAAATCTCCCTCGAAAATCCGGAGCCCGAACAGGTGATCGATCCCTCCACCGCTTTTCTCATGACCAGCCTGCTTCGAAGCGTAGTGGAAAACGGCACCGGCTCTAAGATGAGGGCGCTGAACCGGCCCTCGGCGGGTAAAACCGGCACCACCAATGATTTCAGGGATGCCTGGTACATCGGGTATACCCCGGATTATATCGCCGGGGCCTGGGTGGGGTTCGACAAGGAGCGGAGTCTTGGGAAATCCGAGGCCGGCTCCAAAGCGGCCGGCCCCATCTGGCTCGATTTCATGCAGCGGATTCTGGAGGGAAAGCCGGTGCAGGCCTTCGCCCCTCCGCCCGAACAGGTGGTATCGGCGGAGGTCGACGCCGCCTCCGGACTGCTCGCCGGCCCCGGCTCCTACCCCATCCTCCACGAGTATTTTAAAGAAGGCACCGTTCCCCCGCGGCCGGCCCCCCACCATTTCGTCGTCACCCGCCCGGAGGATTTTTTCAAGACCGGATTATGACGGCGTGCAGTCGGGGTCATTCCCTACAGGAATTTTTCGAGGTACTTGAAATCCGGGGTCAACTCCCCCTGATACAGGATCAGGGCGCGTCTCAGCTCGGGCGGCAGATTCAACCGCTCCAGGGGGACCGAATAGTCTGCGTTTAGAAAACCGGGAATGAACGGCTTGAGAACGCTGCTGAAGTATTCCGATGATTCCCGGGGGATCTCGGTGGGGAGAATATCCACCGCCATCATCACCGGACCGTCTCCTTTAAAACCGTCTATCGCCTTACCGGTGGCGGGTTCAAAGACATACACCGGGTTTCCAGGGTCGGTGCTTTTGACGGTACATTCCACCGCGCCGCCGATGTCGCAGCTGATGTCTCCGATCACCCGCAGTTTCGGCCGGCCCGCCTGCCACATCTTTCGGCACTGATCCAATGTAATCAGCCGGGGATAGCGCTCATCCCAATAGACGCAGTTGACCAGCACCGACAAATGGGGCTGGTAGGCATCGAAGGCGCTTTCATACGCATCCTTTCCTTGGCGGTAGTAATCCTGAAGATCGAATTCCGCATTCAGGGCCCGGGGCCGGACGCAATGTTCTTCCTTGAAGACGACCTTGAAAATGGAATTTCGGGGTGCGGATGGATCCGAGGACAGCGCCGCAAGCTCCTCCGGCGGAATTTCATTCACCGGCAGGATGTCGAGCACCTCCTGAGCGCCGGCGGAGACATTGCCGTATCCGGCAAACCCGATAATCAGGGGATGAAGGAATTCGGGGACCCCTTTTGCTTGAATATCGCCGGCGATCTCGCAAAGCACGGCTTCCGCCTCCGCCAGACTGCCGTAGGTTCGCATCTGTCGAAGCCGGTCGAACGGGTTGGCGATCCCCTCGACGGCCAGGCGTTCACCCAGAGACCAGAGGGTATTGACCATCCCCGCCAAACCCGCGTGCCGACCGAAAAAGATCAGCCGCCGCCCCTGATCGTCCATAATTTTCTCATAGTCGAAGAGGGTGGCCTTTCGGGACATCATCCGCGCCAGCATCGGCATATTGTAGGACTGTCCTTTGATTACATGGGAAAAAAAGATATAGATTTTGCCGGTCTGAAATACATCCTTGGGCATCTCCTTGATGCCGAAGAGAATGTCGCAGTCGTTTACATCCTCCTGAATCGGGATCCCTTTCCGGGAGAACGCTTCATCGGAAAAAGCACGATAGGGGCTCGATTGCACCACCATATCGACTCCCCGGTTCCGTAGATCTCGAATGTCGTCCGGCACAAAAGGAACCCGCCGTTCCCAGATGCTTTTGTCCTCTTTGCGAATGCCGATTTTCATACTTTTTCACCTGATGATCGTGTGAGGGTTGTCTTTTATTTCGGTGCATCCGTCATCTCGATATGCATTCCGCGGCGCTTGAGTTCGGGGATCAGATCCTCCGGAGATACCTCCCGAGCCGCGGATATCACCCCGGTGGCGGCGACTTTCCCGGACAGAATCATCTGTGCGCCGATGCTTGCGGTATACCCCACGGTTCGATTCATGGCAAACAGGCCGGTCTCAAGGTCCCGGTAATCGATCAATCGGCAGGTCGCCTCGTGGGCGCGGCCGTCCTTCATGCCCCACGCCCGAACCAGAATCACCACCAGATCACGCTCCTTTTCCTCGAATTGAAGCCGGGGGGTCAACTGTCGCACCAGAAATTCCCTCGGAGAGATTTCAGATTCTCCCACGGGAACGGGGGCGTCGTCGAGCAGTCCCAGCCCCGCCATTTTACTCCAGAACTCGCAATGGCCCGGCCATCGAAAGGCGAATCGGCCCATGTCGCGAACCGTGTCTTTTAATCCGAAGATGTCGATGTACTGAACGGCATCCCCGTTGTAATAGGCTTCGAAAGAGCCCAGACCGGGGATCTCCAGGACATGGAAATTTCCCTGCTTGAAAATCTCCGTACCGGGAAGGGTCTGCTCTTTGCCGTCCTTGAGAAACCGGGCCGGCCGGACATAGGTTTTCAAGACGCCGTCCAGGGTCCAGGTCAATTTGTATCGAATGGGATTGGTGTCGGCGCAGGCCGGTTCGGGTATACCGGCGCCGTAGGAATTCAGCCCATGGACCTGGTCCAGGCGGTCCACGGCCCATCGCCCCATCACCAGATCGATGCCCGGGTCCAGGCCGAACTCCACCAGAAACGTGAGCCCCTTCTCTTTCACCGCGGCGTCCATTTCCCGGATCGGCCCGGCGTAACTGGTATCCACAAAATGGATCCCCGCATTCAGGGCGGCCCGGGCCGCACCATGAGCCAGATTCCAGGGAAGCATACAGACCAGAACATCGACCCCGGCTTCTTTGACGAACCCTTCCAATTCGGACGTATTCCGCGCATCCACTTCGGCGGCGGTCGTTTTTTTGAAGCCCATCTTCCGAATGTAGGCTGCGGCCGCTTCTCGGTTCTGATCCGCGGCAATGATTTTTTTTACCTGCGGGCTTTGCTCCAGATCGTGGACCACCGCCTTTCCCTGAAACCCCATCCCGAGTACCAGTATGTTCATATTTTTCTCAACCTCCAACAATAGTCAATTCATGAAAGCTTCTGTTTTTATTTGATATATATCCGGACTTCATATCCCAGCCGGATTCCCCTGTCAAGGTGAGAATGGTTCGATCTTCAGCGCCGAAGCAAGCCCTGGAGATGCTGAATCTCGAATAAGAGAACGGGGTTCTATTGTATTTCCGGGAAAATCGTGGTACCTGAAACAATTGGAAAAAATGAAAAATATTCATTAGGGTAAATGACAAATGACGGAATCGGACATAAAATTAGTCTCATGGAATGTAAACGGCCTGAGAGCGGTCTGGAAAAAAGAATTTGTCGATTCTTTCCGGCGAATGAACCCCGATATTCTGGCGGTGCAGGAAACAAAAATTCAGGATCACCAACTCACCGAAGAAATGCGGAACATGCCCGGTTACGAGGCCTACTGGTCCCATGCCTCTGTCAAAAAAGGCTACAGCGGCGTCGGTGTTTATACCCGAATTCCGCCCTTGGAGGTCAAATTCGGCATAGGGATTCCCAAATACGACGAGGAAGGCCGCATTCTGGAGCTTCATTTCGATGATTTCATTTTTTTCAACATTTACTTCCCCAATGGGGGAATGGGCGAGGACCGGCTTCGGTATAAACTCGACTTTTATAAGGATTTTTTTGCCTATCTCGATGAATACAAAACAGCAGGGAAGAGCCTGATCATCACCGGCGATTACAACACGGCCCATAATGAAATCGACCTGAAAAACCCCAAATCCAATGAAACCACCTCGGGATACATGCGTGTGGAGCGGGACTGCCTGGACCGAATCGTAGCGGACGGCTATGTGGATACCTTTCGCCATCTGTATCCGGATAGGATCCGGTATTCCTGGTGGACCTACCGATTCAAGGCGCGAGAACGAAATGTCGGGTGGCGTCTCGACTATTTTTTTACCACCCTGGATCTGGTCGAATCGGGGCGCATTCAGGACGCCTTTATCGACAATGAGGTTTTCGGCTCCGATCATTGCCCGGTCGGATTGATTCTCGGCCCTACATGTTGACCGCAACCGCCGCATTTTTGATTCGGCTTCCCTTCTGAACCATTCATATGCCTTCTGCTGTGACTATAAAAACACGATGGCGGCTTTCGGATATTCTCGACCTGGAGTATTTCCTTCATCGGGATGAGACCGATACCGGTGGTCCCGAGGCTGCAAAAACCCTCGCCCTGCACGACCGGGAAATCTACCTGGGGCATATTCGTCCGAAGCATCCTGAAGAAAAACCCCGCCCCAGACGGTTTATCGTCAAATCCTGGCTGTCTCGAAGAAGATCCGAGGAAAAGGCGGCGCTGCCCCCTGAAACCCCTCTGCCGGGAGAGGTGTATGAAGAAATCTATCGGCTGTTGTCGTGGATCTTCGCTCTCCTCGGCCTTCTTTCCGGCGCCGGTATCGCTTCCTCCTTTTTAATCTATCGCGGCATCGAACCGCTCAATGTCGCCTATTATTTCGGCGTGCTCATCCTGAGCCAGTTTCTGCTGATGCTGGTTCTGATCCTGGTGTTGACATTCAGACTGGTGAATCGCTCCTTCTCCGAACACTCCATCCTCTATTCCTTGATCAGCCGTCTTCTGGTGCGCCTTTTTCTATGGGTTAAAAAACGGACGGTAAAAAACCTCTCCGGAAACCGGCGAAGCGGCATCGAAGCCGCTTTAGGGGTGGTGCGCGGCCGGAGAAAGGTTTACGGCACCCTGTTCTATTGGCCGGTGTTTATTCTGGCCCAGGTGTTCGGGGTCTGTTTCAATATCGGCATTATCGCGGCCACCCTGATCAAAGTGGTAACCGCCGACATCGCCTTCGGGTGGCAATCCACCGTCCAGTTCAGCCCGGAAATGGTCCATGACCTGGTTCGTTCCATTGCACTTCCCTGGTCCTGGTTCATACCCTCCGACATCGCCTATCCGTCCCTGGCGGAAATCGAGGGCAGCCGTATGATACTCAAAGAAGGTATCTATTTTCTGGCTACGGAAAATCTGATCTCCTGGTGGCCCTTTCTCTGCTTTGCGGCCTTGTTTTACGGGCTGATTCCCCGGGCGCTCCTGTTGATCATGGGGATGGTTGCCAAGCATCGCGCCCTGGACAAACAGGATTTCGAATTCAGCGACATCGACCGGCTGATGCATCGGCTTCAATCCCCGATGCTGAGCACCCAAGGCAGCCCGACTTCGAAATCCGCCATACCGGAGGGACTGAAGGAGGTACAATCATCTGTTTCCCCCACACCGGTTCAGCATGAACTCCCCGCCGGGGAAACAGTCGTCGCCCTGGTTCCGGATGATATTTTCGATGAAGTCACCGATGACCAGCTCAAGTCGGTGGTCGAAAAGGTGCTGGGATTTCAGGTGCGTGAGAAGATCCGTATCGGGGCGGAGTATGAATCCGACCGGACGGTCCTGGAAAGGGTAGGCCGATTAGAGTGGCAAAACGGACGGCCCCATGTGCTGCTGCTTCAGGAAGGATGGCAGCCGCCCATCCGGGAAATTTTGCATTTTATTCAGGAACTGCGCAATACCATCGGCGAAAAAGGCGGCATCGAGGTCGGACTCATCGGGAAACCCGCTCCCGAGACGATTTTTACCCCGGTGAATGAAGACAACTGGAATGCATGGATTCAAAAACTCAGCGGGCTGGGAGATCCCTATCTTCGTCTGGAAAGGCTTTCCGCAGAATGAACCGTCACCTCATACCTGAATTCGCCATCGTCGGTCATCCGAACGAAGGCAAATCCTCGGTGGTGTCCACCCTGGCCGAGGACGACAGCGTCCGCATCAGTCCCCTGCCCGGAGAGACCATCGAATGCCAGACCTTTCCGGTGATCATCGACGGCCGGGAGATCATCCGGTTCGTCGACACCCCCGGTTTTCAAAATCCCAAGCAGACCCTGAAATGGATGAAGGACTATCAGGGACCGGATGAACAGATTATGCACAAATTCCGGGAATCCCATGCCGAGGACCCCGAATTCAGAGATGATGTGGAGTTGTTTAAGCCGATCGCGGAAGGGGCCGGCATCATCTTCGTGGTGGACGGCTCCCGGCCGGTGCGCACGGCCGACAAAGCGGAAATGGAGATCCTGCGGCTGACCGGTCGCCCCCGGATGGCGATCATCAACTGCAAGGATGAGGATGTGCTCTATCTGGACCAGTGGAAGAGCGAATTCCGAAAGCATTTCAACTCAATTCGAGTGTTCAACGCCCACAAAGCCACCTATGCCGAACGGATCGCCCTTCTGGAAAGCCTCAAAAGCATCGACCAGGACTGGCAATCGGCCCTGGAAACGGTCATCGCCGCCTTCAAGAAAGACTGGGAGCACCGAAACTCCATAGCAGCCGACATCATCTGCAATATGCTTCAGGAATGCCTCACCTATTCGGTGTCGAGGAATTTTACAGATAATACCGATGAGGAAGCTTTAAAGGACACCCTTCAGTCAAAATACAACCGGGCCATTCAAAAGATTGAAAAAAGCGCCCAGCGGAAAATCCGGCGGTTGTTCAAGCACAACATCTTCAATTACGACCTGCCGGCCCATTCCATTCTTCACGCGGACCTGTTCAACGAAAAAACCTGGCAGTTTCTGGGGTTGACGCAGAAACAGCTGATCGCCGCGGCAGGACTGGCCGGCGGCGCCCTCGGCGCGGCTTTGGATGTAGCGGCGGCCGGGTTGACCTTTGGCGTTTTTTCCGCGATCGGCGGGGCCATCGGAGCGGGATGGGCCGCCCTGGGCGGCGCCAAAAGCCTGGCCAGTGCCAAAGTCGTGGGGCTGAACCTGGGCGGGCAGCAGATGAAGGTCGGGCCGATCGAAAACCTCCAGTTCATGTACGTCCTGCTGGACCGGGCCCTGATTTTTTACTCCCACATTATCAACTGGGCCCACGGCCGCCGGGATTATCCGGCCAAAACCAAAAGCCTTCGGGTCGATACGGCTGGTAAACCCGGAAAAGCCGGTTTCACCACCGAATGGGACGACAAAGCCAAACGCATCTGCGCCCAGTTTTTTAAATCGGTGCGAAGCAATGATGATATTCGAAAGATTAGTGCGAGAAAGGCGTTGAAGGAGCTATTGAAGGAGACTTTTCAGAAGATTTCGCATAGTGAGCGGCGGTATGGGTTGGTGTTTCGGGAAATCAGCGAAAGGAATAAAGGCGGAGCTTAGGGCTTTGCCTTTATTCCTCTACAAGAAACTGCATGATCTACTTTTTAAGTTTCCGACCCGCCCCTAAAATACCCATCAAACCAACGCCGAGAAGAACTATGGTCGAAGGTTCTGGAACTGGAGCAGCATTCTGATCGGAATTCCATAAAGTTAAATGAGATAATTCAGGAATGTTTTTCCCATTCGGGGTGGATAAATGCTCAGTACTCCACTTCCCTTCACTTGCTCCTCCATAGAGCCAATACAGAGCCCATTCATTCGCACCTTTAACTGTATACGACTCAATTTGCGTACCACCTGTATTCCAGGTTCCAGATTTCAAATCACCATTGTCAAAGAAAGCGAATTCAAGCCCTTCAAACGCATCCGTATCAACATCATACTTACCAAGAGGATCAAGTTTGGAGATGTCAGGGTCGATCCTATTATTGATTTCTTCAATGAGAGCACTTGTATCATCCTGGCTCCATTGATTGACGTTATCATTCTTAGGATCGGTCACTGTAAATAAATATTCCCCCGAGAAATCGTCGCCGAAGTAAACGCCATTGCTTCTATCAACAAAAGTAAGTGCAGATACACTACTTATTCCACCAAGAACAAAAATACTGATACATAG
This sequence comes from Desulfococcaceae bacterium, assembly GCA_046541495.1. Classification (GTDB taxonomy): domain Bacteria; phylum Desulfobacterota; class Desulfobacteria; order Desulfobacterales; family Desulfococcaceae; genus JAABSQ01. Next base: position 569 of record JBKHDE010000023.1, on the reverse strand, counting down.
AATCGCTAAAATAAATTTTTTCATAATATTCACAATCCCTTCATCGCTTTGCCTGAGAGCAAAACCGGAAAAATTTGCCCGCCCAAAAAAGCCGGGCTGCCTCTGTAGTTTATATAAAAGGCAACCCGGCTATCCGCTTTCTTATCTATTCAGGACCCGTGGCTTTCCGTCCTCACCTTCCGGTGAGTTTGGCTTTATCGATTCTGAGCTTCTCTATAGCAACTTCAGTGCCAATTGTTTAGGGCCAGAAATAGAACCCCCTTTACAGAAGGGCTTTCCGGTTCTGCCCACCCCTAAATCTCTATACATTGCCGGAACTCATGAAGGCAGTTGACAAAATTCCGGTTTTCTGCAAAATCCAGTTGAATATTAAATCCTTCAAAATTTCCTTGACCTCCATTTTTTGCAAGTAAAATCCATCAATTTTGGTGGTGTCGATAAAAACAAGTTAAAAATTCACTGTTCTCCACAGAAAGAGAAATTTTCCATGAAAGTCATCCTGCTCATGGCGTTGACCCTCGACGGCAAAATCGGCAAAACCCCCGACCATTTTCCGGACTGGACCGGCC
>JBKHDE010000022.1:0-33705 GCA_046541495.1 Desulfococcaceae bacterium | reverse complement strand
CTCTGTAAGCGTGTGCAACCGTTTCAGTAATTTGTCCCGTATTTCCAGAAGATCCTGTTCCAGAAGGTCCAGTTCTTCCCTGCGCCGACGGATTTCACCGAGCTTTTTTTCTCCGTAGTGAAGGCTTTTTTCAATCTGATCGATCTCGTTCATATCCGCTTCGGATATGCCGATCATTTCGGCGATTTCATCCAGGGAAAACCCGAACCGTTTTCCGCGCAGGATCAGCTTGAGCCGCCCCCGGTCCTTCCGGGTGTAGATGCGCTGATTGCCCGGGGTGCGATTCGGTGACATCAGTCCTTTTTCTTCGTAAAAACGGATGGTCCGGGGGCTGATTTCCAGTTGTGACGCCAATTCGGAAATCGAATAGGTTTTTTCTTCGTCGTTTTTCTGCTTGCTCATGGATTCTTTTGCCGTTATAGTTGACGTTAACGTAAAGGATAAGAAAATCGATGTCAAGGTGAAAGGAGAGCGGAAGGAGGGGATCTGAAAAATCGATGAATTTGATCCTCAACAAGGCGAACCGGGTCGGATGACGGCGGAGAAAGAAGCGGTTCAATCACGGGGAGATAAAAAAGCCTGTATTTTTTCCGGCTTTTTTGACATGCAAAGGGATGAATACGTTCGGTAGATTCTTTTTTGTTTGAGCGATTCCCGAATTTGTGGAGGAGACCCCGTGAAAAATGAGTTCACCACCCTTCGGATAATAGTGGACGGCGATATCGCCGTGATCCGTATTCATCCTCCGCCCCTGAATCAGATATCCCCATTGCTGATCGAGGAGATGCGCCAGGCCTTCGAGCGGGTTCACAAGGATCCGGAAGTGAAAGGGATCATCCTCACCGGCACCGGGTCCGATTTTATTTCCGGGATGGATATTTCCTGGGCCCCGCGCCTGGAGAGCAAGCGGGTTTGTCTGGATCAGATCGCCTCGGGGCATGGGTTGATTCGATTGATTGAGAGAGGGCCCAAACCGGTGGTGGCGGCGATGAACGGGAACTGCTCACGAGGCGCATTGGAGATCGCATTGGGCTGCCATTACCGCATCGGGGCGGAAGGTGCCCGATTGGGTATGCTGGAGGTTCGATTCGGGTTGATCCCCATGATGGGCGGCACCCAGCGGCTGCCCAGACTGGTGGGAATGCAAAAGGCGCTGGAGATGATTACCGAAGCCCGGGACATTCCGGTCGAAGAAGCCAAAAAATCGGGGCTGATCGAGGAAACCGCCCCTGCCGAGGCATTGGCGGCCCGGTCCGAGAGCGCGGTCCGCCAATTCATTCTCGGCCGCATCAATTTCCGGTTCTGCATGACCTCGGGCAGGTCCGACAGGCTGCCGACGGAAGCAGAAAAAGTGCGCATGGCAGCAGAATGCCGGGAACGCCTGGTTCATTCGGCCAAAGGGTATCTCGCTCCGTTCAAGGCCCTAAAAGCGATGGCGGACGGATTGAGCCCGAATTTCGGCGCCGATCTCGAACGGGAAGCCGACTGCTTTTGCGACTGCGCCCTGTCTTCGGATTCCAAAAACCTGATCACCCTTTATCTGAACACCCGAAACGCCGGCGCCTTTTACGCCATCCACGGCGGGATACCCAAGAAAATTCGCACCGTCGGTGTTCTGGGCGGGGGGGACATGGGGTCGGGGATCGCCGCGCTGCTTCTGGAGCGGGGGATGGCGGTCCGGTTATGGGACGATCACGAAGCCGGACTGCGCAGAGGCATGGCCGCCGTTCATCAACAGTTCAGTCGGGCGTTGCGAAAAGGGCGTATCAGCGTCCGCCAGGCGGAAGTCCTGCTCAGGGATCGGCTGAAGGGGTCCATCTCCTTGGGGGATTTAGAGGGTATCGATCTGGCCTTGGATACCGGATGGGATGCCTTGTCGGTGAAGCGGAACCTGTTCCAGCGTCTGGAGGCGGCCTGCGGAGAAGACACCCTGCTGGGGATTTGCGCTTCGACCGTTCCTCTGGGTCCGATCGCATCGGTTCTGGAACGACCGGATCGGCTGATCGGCCTGCGGTTTTTCAAACCCCCGGACCGGATTCGACTTCTTGAAGTTTCCCGAACCGCCATTACTCCGGATGATGTCCTGGCGACGGTCTTGAAGTTCGCTCGAAAGATGCGCAAGGTGCCGGTGGTGGTCAACGACGGACCGGGCGGGTTCACTTACCGGCAGGTCCTGACCATGATCAATGAGTTCGGATTCCTGGTTTCCGAAGGGGTGAACCCCTTCAGCATCGACCGGGCTGCGACCGAATTCGGTCTGCCCATCGGAATCGCTCAGATGAGCGATCTTATCGGCATGGACGAGGTGGTGAAGGCGAGCCGCTGTCTTTCCGAAACCCTGGGGGAGACCTGGCCCCTGCCGCCGATCTTCGACAAGCTTTACGACACCGGCTGCTACGGCCGTAAAACCGGGTCGGGATGGTATGACTACGGGTCCGACCGTCCGACCTTGAATTTTGAATATCTCAAGGTGGTCAAGGCCCACCTGATGGATACGGGGATTTCCCCCAAACCCATGACCGAGGCGGAGATTCTCGATCAACTTCTGGCCCGTTCGTTGAACGAAGGGGTGCGGATGATGGAAGAAGGGTTTTCGGACCGGCCCGGGGATCTGGACATGGCGATGGTTTACGGCGCCGGTTTTCCGGCCTACCGCGGGGGCATCTTCCGGTATGCGGATGCGGCGGGGATGTTCAACATCCATGAAACCCTGGTGGCGCTGGCCGCGGAAAAAGGCCCCCGCTTTCAGCCGGCCGAGCAGGTGAGAGAGATGGCCCGGTCGGGACAACGCTTTTATTCGGACTGAAACTGAATCGACTGAACGAACCTGAACTGAACAGGAAGGACAGGCTGCATGGACTTTTTTTTCGAACCCAGGGGAATCGCCCTGGTGGGCGCCACCGGCACCCCCACAAAAGGGGGATATGCCATACTTAAAAATCTCATGACCGGCTTTGACGGCGGTATCTATCCGGTGAATCCCCGGTATCCTGAAATCGAGGGGCTGCCCTGCTACGGCTCGGTCTCCCAGGTGCCCGATCCGGTGGACCTGGCCATCGTGTTTGTGCCGGCCCGTCTGGTGCCCGGAGTCATTCGGGATTGTGCCGATCGGGGGATTCGGGGGGTGATGATCGAATCGGGCGGGTTCGCCGAAACCGGCGAACAGGGAAAAGCGCTTCAGGAAGAAGTGGCCGAGATCGCCAAGACCGCCGGTATTCGCCTCTGGGGCCCCAACTGCATGGGACTGGTGGATACCAAAAAACGGCGGATCTTCTCTTTTGTCACCCCCACCATCTGGAATGATCTGGAAACCGGCGAGGTGTCCCTCATTGTCCAAAGCGGGATGCTCTCCGGGGCTTTTTTGATCGACAGTATGACCCACGGCACCATGGGCATTTCCAAAGTCTGCTCCATCGGCAACAAGATGGATGTGGACGAATGCGAACTCCTGGAATACCTGATCGATGATCCGGATACCGGCGCCATCGGCCTCTACCTCGAAGCCATCCCCGAGGGGCGGCGGTTCATGGAAATCTGTCGCCGCTCCCCCAAGCCGATTGTGGTGCTCAAGGGCGGGCGAAGCCCCAAGGGCGCCGCCGCGGCCCGAAGCCACACGGCCAGTCTGGCCGGCGACGACCGGGTGGTGGCCGGGGCACTGGCCCAGGCCGGGGTGATTCAAGCCCGGGATTTCAAGCAGATGATGGATATCTGCCGGGCCCTGTCCATGTATCCCGAGATTCAAACCGGCGGCCGGGGACGGGTGGCGGTGCTGACCTACACCGGCGGCGCCGGGATCGTCTCCGCCGATTTTATCGATGAAATGGCCCTGGAACTGGCGGATCTTTCTCCGATAACTCGGGAAGCCCTGAAATCGGTGTTTCCCGACTGGATGCCGGTCTCCAATCCGGTGGATCTCTGGCCCGCCGTGGAACGAAACGGGGCCGAGGCCGCATTCGGCACCGCGGTCGAGGCGGTGTGCGCCGATTCGGGGGTGGATGCGGTGTTTCTGCACGCCTTTGCCGGCGGGTTCGCCCTGGACCCCAATATCGAGTTTCTGGCCGGTGTGGCCAAATCCGCCGGAAAACCCCTTTTCTGCTGGCTTCTGGGCGACGCACCCGATGCCAAGGACTTCCAGACTCAGACCCAGGCCTTGGGGGTGCCGGTGTATCGGGAGGTCCATCGGGCACTGGAATGTATGGAGGCGGTGTTTGTTCGAAAACGTATGTCGAAAACCAGGGCCTTCGCATTTCCGTTCGGGGAACCCCTTCCGCTGGATTCGAAAGCGGCTTCGTTGTTGGAAATCGGCGGCGGGGTCCTGGATGAATATGACTCCAAAATAGTTCTTCGAGCCGCCGGCGTTCCGGTGGTGACGGAAAGGGTCGTGAAATCCGCGCAGGAGGCCGGTGAGGCGGCAACCCGCCTTGAATTTCCGGTGGTGATGAAGGGGCTGGTTCCCGGCGGTATCCACAAAACCGAATCCGGCCTGGTGCGATTGGGCATCGATTCGGCCGAGGCCGCGGTCCGCGGTTTCGATGAACTCAACCGAATCATGGAAGAAATCGGGGAAGAAACCGGGGGGGAAACCGGAAAGGTGCTGATCCAGCAACAGGTGGAACCGGGGCTGGAGCTGATCGCAGGGTTTCTTCGGGACCCTCAGTTCGGGCCCTGTGTGATGATCGGCTTCGGCGGGGTCCTGGCCGAGGTGTTGAACGACGTGGTCTTCGGGGTGGCGCCCCTGAGCCGGGAGGAAGCCCTCCATCTGCTGGATCGGCTCAAAAGCCGCCGGCTCCTCGACGGCTACCGTGGTGCGCCTGCGGCCGACCGGGGAGCCCTGGCCGATATCCTCACCTCCCTGGGCGGATTGGGATCGGCCTACCCCGGTATTCGGGAGATCGACATCAATCCGCTCATCCTCAGCCGGGGAAAGCCGGTGGCGGTGGACGCCACCCTGATTCTGAAATCATAATCCCAGACGGCGGCGGCCGGAATCAGAAATTCCGGCCGCCGATCACCCGCCGAAGGAGTTTGTCCAGGTCCTTGATCTGAAAGGGTTTGGCGATTCGGCCGACGAATCCCCACTGTTCATAGTGGTAGACCAGGTCGTCGATGGCATATCCGCTGGAGACGACGGCCCGAATCTCCGGATCGATTTCCCGAAGTTTTTCCAGGGCCTCTTTTCCGCCCATGGCGCCGGGGACCGTCAGATCGAGAATCACCGCATCATAGGGGTCTCCGGATTCCAGGGCCGAAATATAAGCGGCCACCGCGTCCTCGCCGTGGGCGGTCGTGTCGGTGCGGTATTCCAGAAATTCCAGCATCTGAGAAACCAGGTCCCGAATCATTTCCTCATCATCCATCAGCAGTATCCGCCGGTTTTTAAGGGAGGGGATTCCAGAGGAGGCGGATTTCGAATCGGTTCCCTCCACCTCGGTGGCGGGCAGATAGATAAAGACCGTGGTGCCGACCCCTTCCTTCGACTCCACATAAAGGTGGCCGCCGTGCTTTTTGATGATGGCGTGGGAGATGGGAAGCCCGAAGCCCATTCCCTTCTGGGAGCCGCGCCGTTTGGTGGAGAAGTAGGGATCGAAAATGGCCGCCAGGTTGTTCTGGGGAATCCCCACCCCCTCATCCCGAACGGCGATTTTGACGTATTTTCCTTCTTCGATTAAGGCCAGGGGCTCGTCATGGCCGTCGAAGACCTCGATGTTTCCGGCGCTGATTCGAATGGTTCCGCCCTGGGGCATGGCGTCGATGGCGTTCAGGGCGATGTTGTTGAGGACCTGATTCATCTGCTCCGAATCGATTTCCACCTTCCACAGGTCTCCGGGGATGTCGTATGAGCACGCCGCGGAGGAGCCGGTGATCGCCAGCCCCACGGCGTTTTCCACGATATTCCGAAGGGAGGTCACCTTTTTGACCGGTTTTCCGCCGGATGAGAAGGTGGTAAACTTCTGGGTCAGGTTTTTGGCCCGCATGGAGGCCTTTTCCGCCTCTCCCAGCCATCGGGCGATGTCGCTTTCCGGCGCCACCGCCATTTGAGAAAGGTTGATGTTGCCCATGATGACCGAGAGCAGGTTGTTGAAGTCATGGGCGATGCCGCCGGCCAGAATGCCGACCGCCTCCAGCTTTTTGGTCTTCAGGAGCTCGTCGCCGATCTGCTTTCGATGGGTGATGTCTTCGGCGGTGATCATATCGGTGTCTCGGCCGGCCCGGGCCACCCGGAACAGGATCGTCTTGATCGTGCCGTCTTTACAGCGGATATCGAACTCCAGCGGATTGGATTCCCCCGATGGGGCGTTCTGAAGTTCGGCCGACCATTTTTCCCGGGCATCCCGCCGGTAGGCGGGATCGGGGTAGAGTTTTGTAAACCAGGTCTCCAGGTCGCGCAGTTCCGTGGTGGTATACCCGAACACCTCGGTGAACTTTCGGTTGGCGTACAGGAAGCCGCCTCTTTTATCTATAATATAGATGGGAAAGGGGGAGGCTTCCACCATCAACCGGAACCGCTCTTCGCTCTTGCGCAGCCGTTCATCCATTTCGGCCCGGTGCAGGGCCATATCGATGGCGATGGTGAGCTGCCTCGGATCCAACGGTTTCAGAAGATATCCGGCCGGGTCCACCTGTTTGGCCCGGGTCAGCAGGTCGTCATCCGTAAAGGCGGTGCTGAAGATGACCGGGATGCGCCACTGCATTCGAATCCGTTCGGCGGTTTCGATGCCGTCCCATTGCCCGTCCAGGGAAATATCCATCAGAATCATATCCGGTCGGGATTCCGAAATGCTTTCAAAGGCCTTTTCACCGGAGGTCTCCATGGCGCAGACGGTATACCCCATCTGCTCCAGCAGGGTTTTCATGTACATGGAGACGATGTACTCGTCTTCGACGATCATGATGTTGGCTTTGGGCATCCTGATGCTCTCTTTACCGGGATTTTTAAGGCCGGGGGCCCGCTTCTCCGGGTCCCGGCCCCTGTTCCACGGGCCCTTCGGTTTCCGATTCTTCTCCCTCCCCGGGCTGCAGCGTTTCCTCGATCTCTTGTAAGGTTTCCCTCAGCTCACCCATCTCTTCCAGGGCTTCCTCCCGCGGTTTTTTCTCCATCGGGATATCCCGTGCCTCCTGTATGCCGGGCCGCTTTCGAATCCGGTCGAACCTTTCAGTCAGACGTTCATCCAGCTTTCGAAGCGCTTCCTCGAGGGTGCGGTCCATCACCACCAGGTCCCCCTGACTGACGATAATCCGCCGAAGTTCCGGAATCTTCAGGCGGTAGGCCGACTCCAGGTAGATCGGCTGCACATAGAGGATGGAATCTCCGATGGGCAGCACGATCATTTTCCCGAAAATGACCCTGGAACCGGCCTGGTCCCAGAGGGTCAGCTCCTGGGCGATGGCGGTGTCCTGGTTGATGAGGGCGATAATCTGCGCAGGTCCGAAGATCTGCTCCCCTTTGGGAAAGCTGTAGACAAAGATGTCCCCATAATTTTCTTCATCGCATCCCACAATCACCAGGGATCTCAGATTGTCTCTGCGCGTCGGACTCATCGGGCTGACCAGAATAAACTCCTGCTTCTCGGGATTCAGAAGGTTGAGGGTCAGATAATAGGGCAGGAGAGGGCCGTAGTTCATCTCGATAAATTCCCAGTCATCCTCCTCCTGATAAAAGAGGATGGGATTGATCTGGTGATACCGGGAAAACATCGACATCTGAACCGTAAAATACTGCTGGGGGTACCGAACGTGTTTTCGAAGCTCCCGAGGCATTTCATCCATGCTTTTGAGCAGGCCCGGATAGGTGCGGCGGTAGGCCTGAACGATGGGATCGGTCGGATTGGAAATATAGTACCGGATATCGCCGTTATAGGCATCCACCACGATTTTGACCGAATTGCGGATGTAATTGAAGTCCAGATCCCCGAACATTCTTTTGCTGGTGTCGGTATCATAAGGCTGGGCATAGGGATAATAATCCGAGAAGGTGTAGGCGTCCTGAATCCAGAACAGGCCATCGGAGGTGGTGACGATATAGGGGTCGTCTTCCAGAAGGAAAAAGGGGGTGATGATCTGAATGGCCTGAACGAAATTCTGGCGGAAAATAATACGGCTTTCGGAATCGGTTTTGGTGGTAAAGAAGATGTTCCGGTCCCCGAAATAGAAGGCGAACAGGATTTTCCGCAGGATGGAATTGAGCCGGACGCCCCCGCCCCCGGTATAATCGCTCAAAATATTGGTGTTGCCCTGAGGGTGGTCGATCTCACCGATCTCATTGGGGGCGATCACGTACTGGTAGTTGCCTTCGCCGTAGTAGATGCCGGGCCGTCCCACTTCGACGCCGAAATCGGACTGGATGGGAATGTCCCGTATAAACCAGGTGATCGGTTCGTCGCCTCCCTGAACCGCAGGGGTCATAACCACCCCGTAGCCGTGGGTATACTGAAGCCGGCTGTTGACCCAGCTCTCCTGGGCGGACGGCGGCAGTTTTTCGGTATTCAGCTCCCGGGCCGAGAGATAGACCTGCTGGTATACCCCTTCCACGGTGTAGCGGTCCACATCGACGTTGGGAAACTCGTAATAGGGTCTGAACCCCTGAAGCTGGTTGTAGACATTGCCCAGGAGTTCCCGGTCCCACACCGGCACATTGTGAAGGGTCTCCTGCACCGCCAGATTGGTTTTGTATTCGGGGTTCCGAACGATTTCATAGTCCCGGGTTTCCACCTGGTCCAACCGGAATGCTTTGAGGGTGGCTTCGATGCTGTTTTCAATAAAGGGGCGCTCCCGAACGGCTTCGTTGGGCAGAACCCAGTAATTTTGCACCGCGCTGGTGAGCACGGTGGTGTGGCGCAGACCCAGCATCAGCAAAAGGAGGGCCACCGAACCGAGCATGAATTTGAAGCCCCTTCGCCGGTGAATGAAATATATTGCTGAACCGGCAGCGGCCAGAAAAGTGACCATGGAAGCCCAGATCAGGGGCAGAATGATGCGCATTTCTATAAAGCCGGGCCCGAAAAACCGAGGCATGTGGCTGTCGGTGTACAGCAGGCCGATGCTTTCCAGGTAGAACCACCAGGTCTGAAGCAGAATGACCACCACCCCGATCAGGGTTAAATGGATTTTCGCACGTTTCGGAAGTCTTGTGCTCTCTGGGCAGAGAAGCCGATTTTCTGCAAAATAGAGAAAAAGAAGCGCCAAAAAGAGGATGGAAAAAGTGATCAGCAGGACCCACTGAAGGAAGGTGTAGATGGGATATGCGAACAGATAATAGGTGATATCTCTGCCGTAAGCCGGGTCTGCTACGCCCGAACCGGGCGCCAGAAGATACCCGAAAAAGAAGAGCAGCCCCTGTTCCCATTTTTCATAAAAGGGAATGGCGATGGGGATGGCCAGAAGAAAGGACAGCGGGGTATAGACCTTCATAGACCCGGTTTGAAAGTGGATCAGCAACCGCTGAAACCTTTTCTGTCGGCCGAACTCCCGGGGTTCGCAATAGCCGCTCGCAAGCCCCAGAAACCGGGAGGCGATCCAAAAATTTAGAAAAAAAATCAGAAAAAAGAAGACCACCACCGCCCCAAAGATCAGATAGCGGTAAGTGAGTCGAAGGATATAGTAGGCCTCGTAATCTTTGGAATCGAACCACCAGAGGTTGACGAGAAAATCGAGAAAGACGAAGACGAAGACCAGATAGGCGATACCCACACCCGCGGCGAGGATTGCAAAAAGAATCAGCCAACGCAACCATTTCGGCATTCTGTTACTCCTTATAGATATTCAAAAAAATCCGGGTCTCAAAGCAGTTTCCGGTATCGGAAGATCACGCTGCCCGGCTGAAATTACTGAGAAATCATCGATGAAGCGTATCAAAGGCGAGGTCTATTTTCAAGAAAATTCATTAGGCGGCGTTTTGAACCGGGCACGGACGGCCCGGTCCGGATGAGAAAATCATGAGGTGACCGTCCGTCCGTCCGTCATTCGACCGGTTCGAGGATCATTTTTTTTTGGCTGTTGATATAGGATTTCATTCGGGCGTTGAGGGTCCGTTCCTCGCCGAAGATGTTGGCCAGAAACACCTGGTCGCCCTCGGTCCGCACTTCTTCCACATTTTCGAGAATCATGGTTTCCCGGTCGCCTTCCAGCAGGTAGGCATTGATGTCACACATGGGTGGCTTCTCCCTTTCGGTTGAAAATGAATGTTAACAAAATGCTCATAAAATATAATGCCGCCCCTCGACGGATGCAAGCCGCACGGCCGAAGACCTGCGCCGATCAATTCTTGAACACCCCCCGCAGAAACGCCGCCAGCGCCGCAGCGGCCACCAGTTTCCAGAAAGGCCCCTCGGCCCCTTCTCCATGCAGAATCGCCGCCGATACCGTCAGCCCGGCGCTCAGGACCATCCATGCGAACCGGTCCACCGACCGCACCAGCCGTTCCAGAATCCGCCGGTACTCCGACGGCAGTTCGGTGCGGATCGACCATCGGCCCTGACGGGCGTCGCTCAATACTCTGTGCAGGTGCTCGGGCAGTTCGAACAGGGTGCGGGTGTACTTGAACACGCGGCTCAACACATCCCCCAGGTCTTTTTGAAGGGCCTCCCGAGCGTACCGGCGGGCGAAGGGAAGGGTTTTGGTCCAGACATCGAAATCGGGATCGAGATGGGCGGCCATGCCCGAGAGAATGCCGATGGCCCGAAATACGAAGAGCATGTCGGCCTGGACCTGAAAAGGGGCCGCCTGAATCACGTCCCGGTATTCCCGCATGAAAAACCGGGCCTCCTTCATGGCGATCTCCTTGAAGTCGCCCACCCGCACGCCCCAGAAACGCTGGAACAGAGCTTCGTGGGCCTCCTCCAAGCGCTTCAGATCGGCCCCGGGAAGCAGTGCCCCGGCCTGAACGAATGACCGGACGATCCGGTGGGAGTCCTGGGTGCCCAACCCCACCGCATATTCCCGAAGCGCGGTTCGAAGCCGTTCCGGAATATGGGCGGTCATGCCGAAGTCGACGAACACGATCTGAAAGGGCCGATCCGGCCGGTAGGAGGGCGGTTCTCCGGGAGCGAATCCGTTGACGCCCTCGGCCGCTTCTTCCGGCGTGGGCAGGGGCCGAACGAAGAGATTGCCGGGGTGCGGGTCCACATGAACGAAATTTGTCTCAAAAACCTGGCGCATGTAGAGATTGTAGAGCCGGTCGGCCACTTCTGGCGGAGATATGCCGGCGGCTTGAATGGCGGCCACATCCCCGATTTTGATGTAGCCGACATTTTCCAGGGTCAGGATGCGGCGGCCGGAAAAATCCCAATGGACCCGGGGAATGTAGAGGCGGGAATCGTCGGCGAAATCCTCGGCCAACCGCTCTGCGTTTCGCCCCTCGGCCGAAAAATCGAGTTCCGCCCGGGTGATGGTGCTGAACTCTTCAAAGACCCAGTCGAGGTCGGCCCGCTCTCGGACCCGCCGAAACAGTTTCAGCCACCCAAAAGCCAGATCCACTGCGGCCAGGTCGGTCTCCACCAGTACCCCGATGCCGGGACGCATGACCTTGGCCACCGCATCCTCCCCCGAGGGCAGGACCACCCGGTGGGCCTGGGCCAGGGAGGCCGCGCCCAAAGGGGTCGGAAAAATATGCCGGAACACCTCGCCGGCGGGCCGGCCGAAATCGGCTTCGATCTGGGCGAGGATCGCCGCAAAGGGTTCGGGGGGGACTTCGTCCTGAAGCCCGGCCAATTCACGGGTCACCTCCACCGGCAGGATGTCCACCCGGATGGACAGAAACTGCCCCAGCTTGATCATGACCCCGCCCATTTCCACGGCCAGGCCGCGGAACCGGCGGGCGGTCATTCGCCACCGGTCCAGGGCCGAAGAGCGGAACCACCGAAGCACCGGCCGATTCAGAATTACGTCCCACCAGAGAATTTCGAGAAAAACCTTGAGGAAAAACCATCGCACCCGGCGGTACCGTTTCCGGTCGATCGGGAATGCCGCAGACCGCGGATTCACGCTATTTCCTCTGTCATGTTGTGCAGGTCTTGCCTTCACGGGCGGCTTTTTCAACTCCCCGGGTCAACCATTCAAGAATTCGGGTCAGAAGACCGGGCCGGAACCGGGTCTTTTCGGGGGATTTGTCAGACGGCTTGTTGTTTTCGGAATCCATTGAGTTCTCCTTGGGTATGCATCGACCAAAAAAGCGCCATGGGATCATTCGGTGTAGGCTGAATAGCGGGGATCGTCGCAGATATCCGCCAGGGCTCGGGCCGCTTCGTCCAGCTGCTGTGTGGACAGATAAATGTGGGGCGAAAGCCGAACTTTCCCCAGCCGCTCGGCCGCGACGATTCGGCGGGCCTTGAGCCCGGCCAGAATGCGACCGGCCGGAACGTTTTCTTTTTCGCAGACCGTGATGCCGGTGGGATAGTCCGAAAACCGGTCCGCGCAGATGCGAAAACCGAGCTGTTTCAACTGGTGATTGAGGTAGTCGGTCAGCTCGAAAATGCGATTCCTGACGGTTTCAAAGCCGATGTTGCGCAAAAACTCGAGGGAGGATAAAAAATAGACCCAGTCGTTGAGGCTGGGCGAGGAGAAAGTGAACCGGTCCGCATCGGGTTTGAGATCCTCCTTGTAAGGCAGGTATTCCTCCGCATCCACCACCGAATCGGTGCCGATAAAGATCGGTTCGAGATCGGCCAGTTTTTCCTTTCGGATATAGATCGCCCCCAACCCCACCGGCCCCATCAGCCATTTCCAGGCGGAAAAGGCCATGTAATCGATGTGCATCTTTTCGACCGCCAGCGGCTGCATGCCCACGCCCTGGGCCCCGTCCACCACGAAGGTGATTCCCCGGTCTTTGCAGATTGCGCCGATCTCCGCCAGGGGCAGGGGCATGCCGGTGCACCAGTGGACCGCCGAAACCGCGATCACCCGGGTGCGGTCGGTGACCTGTTTTCGAAGCTCCTCCAGAAAATCGGCCGGATTCTCCCCCATGGGTGCGGTGCGCAGGGTGATCCCCTTTTTGGCCCAGTGGCGCCAGGGATAGACATTGCTGGGGTATTCATTCTCCAGCAGGATGATCTCGTCCCCCGATTCTAATGCGAGGCCGTGGGAGATGAAATTCATCCCCTCGGCCGTGTTGTGGACCAGGGCCACCTCTTCCGGGCCGCAATGCAACAGATCGGCCAGGATCGCCTTGATGCGGGAGCCGATTTTCGGCAGATCGGCGGCGCCGGCCAGGACCCCTCTTCGGGCGTATCCCTCCATCAAGACGGCCATGGCTTCCCGGTTGTGTTTTCCGGCCGGTGTGGTGCCGCAGTTGTTGAGCCATATCATGTCCCGGTTCACCGGATAGGCCTCGTAAATCGATTTCCAGTTCATGTTTTCTCCTGATTTAATCATTTTCTAACATTCGCCTGACAAAGTCGATAGGGTATTCTAGGAACATGATATGGAAAATAACCTTAAATCACAATCAATATTTATTGCGGAAAACCCAGGAGTCTTGTTATGATGCCGGCTGAACAAAACGACCCTCAGGAAATGGACGAAATGGCCAAAGAACGGATCCTTGTCGTGGACGATGAGGAAGACATCCTCGAACTGGTTCGGTACAACCTGTCCGCGGCGGGCTACCGGGTGGTCTGCGCCGAAACCGGAGAGGCGGCCCTTGAGATCGCCCGGGACGATTCTCCGGACCTGATCGTCCTGGACCTGATGCTCCCGGGGATCAGCGGGCTCGAAGTGGCCAAGCTGCTGAAAGACGAGGCGAAGACCCGGGACATTCCCATCATCATGCTGACCGCCAAGGGCGAAGAACGGGACGTGGTCACCGGGCTGGAGCTGGGGGCCGACGATTATGTCACCAAGCCCTTCAGCCCCAAAATCCTCAACGCCCGGGTCCGGGCGGTGGTTCGGCGGACCGATAAGGGGCCGTCCGACAAGGCCGCGGTGGTGAAGACCGATGACCTGATTCTGGATCCCGGCCGCCGCAAGGTATCGGTACGCGGCAAAAAGGTGGATCTTTCGTATACCGAATTTCAGATTCTGCTCTTTTTGAGCCGGCGGCCCGGCTGGGTCTTCACCCGGTCCCAGATTGTGGATGCGGTGAGAGGCGACAACTACCCGGTCACCGACCGAAGTGTGGATGTGCAGATTGTTGGGCTGCGCAAAAAACTGGGGGCCTGCGGCAATTACATCGAGACGGTTCGGGGCGTGGGCTACCGGTTCAAGGAGATTGCATGAAATCCCCCCGTCCCCTTTTCTGGCGGCTCTATCCCTCTTATCTGCTGGTTACGCTGATGGCCCTGCTGGCGATCACCCTCTACAACTCCTATACCCTGGAGCGGTTTTATCTCAGCCAGACCGCCGATGATCTGAGGGCCCGGGCCCGGATTCTTCAGGGACAGATCCTTCCTCTGCTCACCCCCCTGGAGGCCGCCGCCATCGACGCGGTCTGCAAATCGGCCGGACAACGCTCCGGCACCCGGATCACCGTGATTCTCCCCGACGGCCGGGTGGTGGGCGATTCCGAAGAGAATCCAGTGAATATGGCCGACCATTCGGATCGTCCGGAAATCCTTCAGGCGCTTGGAGATCGGGTCGGGAACGTCGTCCGCTACAGCAATACCATAAATACCCGCATGATGTACGTGGCGGTGGCCATTCAGGAGAAGGGCCGGTCCCTGGCCGTGGTTCGCACCTCATTACCGGTGGACATCATCGACCGGAAGCAGGGGACCCTTCAATTCCGAAACCTGTTGGTGGGCCTGATCGTGGCCCTGCTGGCCGCCGGGGTGAGCCTCTATATCTCCCGCCGAATCTCCCGCCCCATTCAAGAAATGCGCAAAGGGGCCGAAGCATTCGCCGCCGGTGATCTCAACTACCGCCTGCCTACCCCTCAATCCCTGGAGATGGTCCGTCTGGCCCAGGCCATGAACCAAATGGCCGCTGATCTGAACAATCGTATCGAAACGGTGATTCGGCAGCGGAACGAATCCGAAGCGGTGCTCTCCAGCATGCTGGAGGGGGTCATTGCGGTGGATCCGGAAGAACGGGTCCTCAACATCAACCAGGCCGCGGCCAGAATGTTCAAGCGGGACCCCTGGCACCTGGAGGGGCGGTCCATTCAGGAAGTGATTCGAAACCCCGAGCTGCACCGGTTCGTGCGCCGGGCCCTCTCGGAGGAAGGCCCCACCGAAGGGGAGGTGACCCTCTATCTGGAAGGCGAGTGCATCCTCAGCGCCCACAGCTCCCCGCTCTGCGACGCCCAAGGCCACCGCCTGGGGACGCTGATCGTCTTCCACGACATTACCCGGCTGCGGCAGCTGGAAAACATGCGCCGGGATTTCGCCGCCAATGTCTCCCACGAGATCAAGACTCCGCTCACCGCCATCAAGGGATTCGTGGAGACCCTGCGGGAAGGGGCCAAAAACAACCCGGCCGAGGCGGAGCGGTTTCTGGAGATTATCGACACCCACGTCAACCGGCTCACCGCCATTATCGAAGACCTGATGAAGCTCTCGGAGATCGAGCAGAAGGGTCAGCGGGGGATCGCCCTTCAGCGCGAGCGGATCAAGCCGGTCATCGACGGCGCCGTGGAGGTTTGCCGCACCGTGGCCGAGCAAAAGAAGATCACCCTCGAAGTCGATTGCCCGGCCCACCTGAGCGCCCGGATCAACCCGCCGTTTCTGGAGCAGGCGGTGGTGAACCTGGTGGAAAACGCGGTCAAGTACAGCCGGGAAGGAAGGGCTGTCCGCATCTCAGCCGAAAACACAGCAGAAGCGGTGGTGATTCGCGTGCGGGACCAGGGCATGGGGGTGCCGGCCGAACACCTGCCGCGCCTGTTCGAGCGCTTCTATCGGGTGGACAAGTCCCGCAACCGCAAACAGGGCGGCACCGGCCTCGGGCTGGCCATCGTCAAACACATCATTCAAGCCCATGGCGGCCGGGTGGAGGTGGAGAGTACGGTGGGGAAGGGGAGTGTATTTTCGGTGCATCTGCCGGGGGGATGATCTGAACCAAAAAGGTTTTGGATTAAAAAAGGAACCTGTGGTAAAAAAACCGGCTCAACCCCATTCGAAAAGAGGTGGACCATGTCCTTTGAAAAAGAAGTGCTCAAATACCACAAAGAACCCCGACCCGGCAAAATCGAGGTCGTTCCCAGCAAACCCTGCATGTCCCAGTCGGACCTCAGCCTTGCCTACACCCCCGGCGTGGCCATTCCCTGTCTCAAGATACAGGAAAATCCCGATCTCTCCTACGACTACACCGCCCGAAGCAACCTGGTCGGGGTCATCACCAACGGCACCGCAGTGCTGGGCCTGGGCAACATCGGCCCCCTGGCCGGCAAGCCGGTGATGGAGGGCAAGGGCGTGCTCTTCAAGCGGTTCGCCGACCTGGACGTCTTCGACATCGAAGTCGACACCAGCGACCCGGACGAGTTCATCCGCACCGTCAAGCTTCTGGAGCCCACCTTCGGCGGCATCAACCTGGAAGACATCAAGGGCCCCGACTGCTTTTATATCGAGGAACAGCTCATCGCGCAGATGAATATCCCGGTTTTTCATGACGACCAGCACGGCACCGCCATCATCTCGGCCGCGGCCCTGCTCAACGCCGTCGAACTCACCGGCCGGAAGATGGAAGACCTTCGGGTCGTGGTCAACGGCGCCGGGGCCGCTGCCATCGCCTGCGCCAAGATGTACATGGAGCTGGGCGTCAAGCGGGAAAACCTGATCATGGCCGATTCCCGGGGCGTGATCTACAAAGGCCGCACCGACGGCATGAACCCCTACAAGGAGGCGGTGGCCGCCGACACCCCCCTGCGCACCCTGGAGGACGCCGTCAAAGGGGCCCATGTGCTGGTGGGGCTCTCGGTCAAGGGCGCATTCACCCCCGAACTCATTCGAATGATGGCCGACCAGCCGATCATCTTCCCCCTGGCCAACCCCGACCCGGAGATCGACTACGACGAGGCCAAGCAAGCCCGGCCCGACGCCATCGTGGCCACCGGACGGTCCGACTATCCAAATCAGGTCAACAACGTACTCGGGTTTCCTTTCATCTTTCGCGGGGCCTTGGATGTGCGGGCCACGGCCATCAACGTGGAGATGAAGGCCGCCGCCGTTCGCGCCATCGCCGAGCTGGCACGGGAGGATGTGCCCGATTCGGTGATTCGGGCCTACGGCGGCAAGCCGATCCGGTTCGGGCCCGAGTATATCATTCCCAAGCCCCTCGACTCCCGGGTGCTGCTCAAGGTGGTGCCGGCGGTGGCCGAGGCCGCGGTGGAGACCGGGGTGGCCCGGGTGGGCCTGCCGCCCAGGGCCGAGTACATGCAGCGGCTGGAGGCGATTCTGGGTCCCGAGCGGGAGATTATGCGGAAGATCATCTTTCGGGCCGAGCAGGACCCCAAGCGGATCGTGCTGCCCGAAGGCACCCACCCGGTCATCCTGCGGGCGGCCCACCACGCGGCACAGGACGGGATCGCCCATCCGGTCCTGCTGGGGGACGAAGCCGAAATCCGGGCCCTGGCCGAGAGCCTTCACATCCCGCTCTCGGGGCTCGAGATCGTCGATCCGCTGAAGAGCAGCCTCTTCGGAAAGTTCGCGGACAAGCTCTTTCACCTGCGGGCCAGAAAAGGCTGGTCCCTGGACGAAACCCGGCTTCAGCTCAAAAACCCCTATGTCTTCGGCGCCATGATGGTGCGGGAAGGGATGGTGGACGGACAGGTCCACGGCATCATGCATACCTATCCCAACGCCATTCGGCCGGTGCTGCAGGTGATTCCCCGGCAGGCCGGGATCGACAAGGTGTCCGGGGTTTACCTGATGCTCTCCCGGAACCGGACCCTGCTGTTTGCCGACGCTACCGTCAACATCACCCCCTCGTCGGCGGATCTGGCCGAAATCGCCCTGCTGACCGCCGAAATGGCCGAGTTTTTCGACATCACCCCCCGGGTGGCCATGCTCTCGTTTTCCAACTTCGGCCGCACCCGCCATCCCGACGCCAAACGGGTGGCCCGGGCGGTGGAGATCGCCCTGGAGCGGCGGCCCGATCTGGTCATCGACGGGGAGATGCAGGCGGACACGGCGGTTACCGAAGAGATCCTCAAGGGCGATTTTCCCTTCAACCGGCTGGGGCAACCGGCCAATGTTCTGGTCTTTCCGGAGCTGGCCGCCGGCAACGTGGCCTACAAGCTCCTCGATCGGCTGGGCGGGTTCAAGGCGGTGGGGCCGCTTTTGATGGGGATCAGTCGGCCCTTCAACGTACTCCAGCGCAACACCGACATGGAGAACGTGGTCAACGTCATGGCCATCACCGTGGCCCAGGCCCAGGATTATGAACAGAAACATGCGGCCCCCGGTCCGGTGCTGACCTGAAACCGAAAGGATCTACTTGCATAAGGCGAGCCGTGTCTTATAATTGGGCCATTCTTAAAAACATCCAGATGCCCCCGGCAGGGGGCACCCCAAGGAGGTCATAGATCCCATGAAAAAAGGCAGATTTCTCGGTTCATTCGTCATCATCGGCTTTTTCGCAGCTGTCTTCGGTGTGCTCTTAATCCTGGGCGGGTTCGCCTCGGCGGGTCAGATGCGGGAAGTGGTGCTCAGCGACGGCAGCGTCCTTCTCGCCGAAGTCGTGTCGTATAAAGAAGGGGTCTACACCCTGCGGTCCGACACCATGGGCGAGCTGGAGGTCCAGGACTCGGCCATTCGGACCATTCGGGAGCCGGGGGCCGCGGCCGCTCCCGGTACCCTCTCTCATCAGGCGGACAGGGCTCCCACCCAGGAAGACGTGGAGTCCATGAAACAGTCGGTGCTGAGCAACCCGGGCCTGCTCGGCATGGTCTTTTCCCTGCGAAACGATCCGGCCATTCAGGAAATCATTCAGGACCCGGAGATCATGGCCCTGGTCATGTCCGGGGATGTGGAGAGCCTGGAATCCAACCAAAAATTCATGAAGCTGATGGAAAACCCGAAGATTCAGGCCATTGTCGAGAAGATGGCCCCGCAGGAATAACAGGAAAATCTCAGTTCGAGGCCGTCCGATACGCCAAGCGCTTGAATCTGTCCGCCATCACCCTCGCCGTGTTCACGCCGGTGGACGACGAAGCGGTTTTGGCAAAACTGTCCGGTGAAACGATGATTGGCGGGACGCGGGTGGTGGTTGTGGCGATTGGATGGGTGTAAATGATGCACGGAGACAAAATGAGACGCTTTAATTCCTACGGTCCCGTGGATTGCGAAGCGCATTTCTGTGTGGGGCGCGACGATCTGGTGAACGGATGCGCGGAACAGTTGGTCGGTGATCCTGGAAAAGGCGGCCATTATTTTACGGTTTGGGCCCCCCGGCAGACAGGAAAAACATGGCTTGTTCAACAGGTGAAAAAGGAAATCGAAAAACGGCTTGGCGACCGGTTTGATGTCGCGATGATGTCCATGCAAGGGGTGATTATGAAACAAGACGATCCCCCTGAAGCGTTCCTTTCCCGGATTCCGTTATTATTCCAAAGATTTTTCAAACAATCGGTTGAAAAACCGGAAGACTGGGAAACCCTGAGTTCGCTTTTTTCAAAAAGCACCGGACTTTTTAGAAACCCGCTTATCTTATTCATCGATGAATTCGATAAACTGCCGGCCCCGGTGATCGACAATCTGGCGAGCATCTTCAGGGACATTTATCTGGACCGGGACCATTTTCGTCTCCACAGCCTGGCCCTGATCGGCGTCCGCGCGGTCCTGGGCGTGGAAAGCGAGCGCGGCTCGCCGTTCAACATCCAGCGGTCGCTGCATGTCCCCAATTTTAAATCGGATGAAGTGACGGAGCTGTTCCGGCAGTATCAAGAAGAGAGCGGGCAGACGGTGGAACCGGCCGTGGTTCAAAACGTGTTTGAGGCCACCCGGGGGCAGCCGGGACTGGTCTGCTGGTTCGGGGAACTGCTGACGGAAACCTACAATCCCGGCAAAGACGATCCCATCGACATGGATGTCTGGAACGAGACCTTCCGGATGGCCTGTGTAAAGGAGTGGAACAACACCGTTTTAAATATCGTCCAAAAAGCGAGGGGGGAACACCGCGACCCAATCCTTGAGCTGTTTTCCCGGTCGGACGTCCCGTTTAGCATCGATTCGGAATGGCGCAGCTACGCGTATTTGAACGGCATCATCGATTCGGAAACGGTCGAGGATTCCCACGGGAGGAAAACCGAAATCTGTCGGTTCGCCAGCCCCTTCATCCAGCATCGGCTTTACAACGCCTTCATGCTGGATTTGATCGGCGACACGTCGCCCATCCTGGCCCTGGAGCCCTTTGACAGGCTGACCGACGTGTTCGACAAGCCGGAAATCGACGTTCCGGCGTTGCTGAAGCGGTACAAAGGATATCTGACCCGTCTCAAAGCCGCCGGATTGAACCCCTGGAAGGACCAGCCCCGGCGGAGGGATTTGCATATTCGGGAGGCCGTGGGCCATTTTCACCTCTATTTCTGGCTGCAACAGGCGGTTGAGGACGTCTGCGTCGTCACCCCTGAGTTCCCCACGGGCAACGGCAGGGTGGATTTGCGTCTTCAATGCGGCGACCAGGCGGGCGTAATTGAAGTGAAAAGCTACAAAAGTCAGCTGATGCTGGAAAAGGCCCAAACCCAGGCCGTCCGATACGCCAAGCGCTTGAATCTGTCCGCCATCACCCTCGCCGTGTTCACGCCGGTGGACGACGAAGCGGTTTTGGCAAAACTGTCCGGTGAAACGATGATTGGCGGGACGCGGGTGGTGGTTGTGGCGATTGGATGGGTGTAACTTCAGGCCATTGTCGAGAAGATGGCCCCGCAGAAATAACAGGAAAATTTAGTTCGAGACCCGATACAATACGTCCGCCACGTTGCGGACGTATTGTTCATCGGAAACCCCTTCCACCGCCGCCTCCGGAAACCCCACCTTGGCCTTGTAGTGGGCCGCCAGCTTTTTAAACAGATCCACCCGGGCCGCCGGATCCAGTTCATCCCGCCGCAGCACCGCCCGCAGGGCGATTTCCGCTTCCCGCACCGATGTTCGTCGGCGCAGCCGGGCCGCCAGGTGGGGATGGTCCCGCAGCGAGTTGTACATCGTCCCCATGATCTGATCCACATCCGGTTCTTTGATTGTGGGATGTCGCACCACGATGGTGTTGGCGGCCAGATCCCCCAGCCGCTGGGCCTTTTTGGAGATCAGGCATCCGAGCCCCCCCACCAGGTAAAAAGCCGGCAGGCTGTCGACGAACCGAAGCAGGTTTCGAATCACCACCTGACTGAACTGAAGCCGAAGCCCGTTTTCATCCATTACCCGCAGTCGAAGCAGCCGTTTGCCCAGGGTCTGCCCCCGCCATCCCCATTCCAGGATGATGCCGTACCCGATGGAAATCAGGAAATAGGCCAGAATCTGAAAGGCCCCGGCCAGGTCCCGATTGAGAGCGCCTAAAATCTGGACCGCGATCCCCAATAGTCTGGACAAGGCCCCGATGCAGGCCAGGTCTACGCCCCAGGCCAGAAACCGGGTGACCGGCCCGGCCAGGTGAAGGGAAAAGGCGACCCCTTCCGGGGTGCGGATGGTGAGGGTGGGGGTCTTTTCAGCGGGCATGGTCTGGGTTCCTCCCATCGGCCTCCGCAGTTTTCTTTCGGCCCGACATGCCTAAAAAAATAAACAGCAGAATCAGCTCCAGGGTGCCGAATCCGATCTTGAGCACATAGGGGATGACCGGCTCGTGGTACTGGCTGAGAAAGGCCTCGATGAACCCGGCCCAGACCAGCAGAACGGCGGTCCCGAAGATGAGGGTGACCAGATCCCCGGAAACCTTTCGGAACCGGGTCCGGAAGGAGATCCGCTGTCCCCGCCCGATCATGGCTCCGGCCAGCACCAGCCCGGCCTGGGAGGCCAGCAGAATGGCCGGGATCTCCACCGCCCCGTGGGGCAGCAGCCACCCCAGCAAAAACCGGGTCTCCCCGGCCAGCAGGTAGTCGACCGCCACCGCCCCCAGCATCACCCCGTTGGAAAAGAGGACCACCACGGTGCCGAAGCCCCAGGTCATGCCCAGGGCCAGGGCGAAGATCGATACCTTGGTGTTGTGGGTCATGAGGTAGGAAGAAAAGCTGGCTTTCCGTTCTTCCAGTCCGAGATGGATCGCTTTTTCTTCCTTTTCCACCCGCTCCGACGGATCCCCTTTCAGATGGGAAAAGGGCATCAACACCGCCTTGGCATCCGGGTCGAGGGAGAGGGCCAGGCCGCCGAACACCCCGCCGATGCTGAAAATGATCAAAGCCGTCCAGAAGGCGGTCAGGTGGCGGCGAAAGGCCCGAGGAAAGGTGCGGAAAAACCAGTGCTTGGGTGCGAACCGGCTTGAACCGGACCGGTTTTCATGAATCTCGCCGTAGGCCCGGGCCACCAGGGATTCGAGGTAGACCCGCAGGTTGACCTCGGCCGAGAAGGTCTCGATTCGTGCCAAGTCGGCCGAAGCCCGCTGGTAGAGATAGTGAAAGCGTTTGAGCTCCGAAAGATCCATTCGCCGGACCGGATCTTTTTCCATCTCGTCCAGGCGTTGCTCCAGTTCGGTCCAGAAGGGCCGCTCCTCGGTGATGAATCGGTTAAGATCGATAATCATGGCCGTATTCGCCTCATAGCATCTGCCGCCCCTTCACCGCCACGTACCGAGAGACCAGCCGGGCGCACATCCTTTCATCATCGGTGAGCAGGTACTGGACCCCCCGCCGGTTGAGCCGCTTGCCGGTTTCCTGAAGCCCGTTCAGAAGCATCTGTCCCCCCAGCCGCCGGTAGAGGTCGTCGGTGGTCTCGACCCGGTCTCCGGCAAAAAGGGGCCGTGCCGCGGGCGGCTGAAGCAGGTTCACCAGCACCAGGTGGCGGCGTCGAATCAGGTCGATTCGGGAAATGAAGGTATCGGCCAGCACCGGGTCGTCGAGATGGGTCAGAAAGACCAGCAGGGCCCGGCGGCGAAGGCGGGTGGCGATGACGGTGAAAAGTTCGTGAAAATCGGGACTCACCGGCCGGGGATCCAGGGTGTACAGGCGGTCCCGGCAGAGCCCGTAATGGGTTTTGCCGTTTCGGGCCCGCAAAAAGGTCCGGACCTGGTCGTCGAAGGTGATGATCCCGAACTGATCCCCCTGACGTTCGGCCGCCAGGCCCAGGATCAGGGCCGCGGTGATGTAGCGGTCCAGGACCGTGGCGGAGACCCGGGAATCGGGTGCGCCGGCGGGGGTGTTCAAATCGGCCGGCGCCTCCATCTTTCGGCAGCTCAGGCGGGAGGCGTCGATGACCGCATAGATCTGTTGGGTCCGCTCCACCTGATATATTTTGGTGACCGGATGACGCCGTTTGGCGGTGGCCTTCCAGTGAATGTCTTCGTAGCTGTCGCCGGGGAGGTAGTCGCGCAGTTGTTCGAAATCCCGCCCTTTTCCGACTTGCCGCCGGGTGTGGATGCCGGATTCGGGGTTCAGGAAAAGGCCGGCCAGGTTCCGGCGTTCGGGACCCAGGCCGGGGTAGACCTGAATGTCGATGGAAATCGGACGCCGGGTTCGGGCCCCCCAGAAGCCGAGGGGGGATTCGGTTTCCAAATATACTGTATCCATTAAAAATCGGCCTTTTTTCAGCCCTTGCAGGGTCCAGCGGCAGGTTGAGAGTCCGGCCTCGTTCAAGGCCGTCCAACGGTCCACCGCGTCGGTCTGAATCTCTTCGGGAAAGGGAAGACCGATTCGAAGGCGGTCCGGTCCGGCGTCGCCGCGGCGGATGGTCAGTTCCAGATCCGCCGGCCGGTCCACCGAGAGGCGGACCCCCTCGGGAGGGGCCACTTCGATGCCGGCCAGCTGTGGCGGCGCTCGAAAGGCGTCGATCAGGGCCAGCAACACCAGGGCCACTAGACCGATGCCGAAGACAAGGCCCACCTCGGGAACGGCGGTGGAAAAGAGGGCGCAGGGCAGACCGATGCAGCCGGCCCAGAAGAGAAGCCGGTTGGTGGGGACGAGGGTGGCCATGGATTCGCCCGATTACCGGGGCACCGCGAGGTCCTGAAGGATTCGGCCGATCACTTCGGACACGGTCAGCCCCTCCAGTTCGAATTCGGGCCGGAGCACGATTCGGTGGTCGAGCACCGGCGCCGCCATGGACTTGACGTCGTCGGGGGTGACGAAGTCCCGCCCGGCCGCGGCGGCCTGGGCCCGGGCCGCCAGAAGCAGGGCCTGGGTGGCCCGGGGGCCGGCCCCGGCCCATACCGAGGAATGGGTCCGGGTGGACCGGACGATGTCCACCATCTAGCCCACCAGGTCATCCCGCACCGTGATGCTGCGCAGGCAGGTTCGAAGCTTGACCAGGGTCTCCGGGGTGATGATCTGCCGGACCCCGCCCCGGTCCAGGACCGCCTCCGGGGAATCGGCGCCGAGCATGCGGCCGGCCAGGGAGAGCTCCTCGTCCCGGCTGGGATGGTCCATGGGGATCTTGAGCATGAACCGGTCTTTCTGGGCCTCGGGCAGGGGATAGGTGCCCTCGAACTCGATCGGGTTCTGGGTGGCGAAGACGGTGAAGTTGTCGGACAGGGCGTGGGTGTCCCGGTCGATGGTGACCCGCCGCTCCTGCATGGCCTGAAGCAGGGCCGACTGGGTCTTGGCCGGGGCCCGGTTGATTTCGTCGGCCAGCAGAAAGGTGGTGAAGACCGGCCCCGGAACCAGGGAGAAGGTGTTCTGCCCCAGGTTGAAGACGTTGGTGCCGGTGATGTCGGCGGGCATCAGGTCGGGGGTGAACTGGATGCGGTCGAAATCGCACCCCAGCACCCGGGCCAGGGTCCGCACCAGAAGGGTCTTGGCCACCCCCGGCACCCCTTCGATGAGGGCGTGGTGGCCGGTGAAGATGACGATCAGGGCCTGTTCCACCACCCGGTCCTGGCCGATGATCACCTTGGCCACCTCGGCCCGGGCCTTGGTGAGCACTTCCTGAAGTACCGCGATGTGTTTGTCCATTTAGGGTTTCCTCGATAGCGAACGGGTTTCGGAAAGCAATTCTTGAATGCGCCGGTATCCGGCCGCCGGGTCGGATCGGAAGGTTTCAGCGGAGAGGGTTTCTTGAACCTGCCGCCGGGTGTCGGGGGTCGGTCCCGAGTTTCCCTCCCGGGCGGCAGCCGCCTTTTCCCATTCCTCCCAGCAGACCTGAAGCAGCTTTTGCCGGGGGATATGGCGGCGCAGAAGATGGAATAGTCCTTCGGTGTAGTTCCGCCGGGCGGCGACCTGAATGTCGCCGCTTTCCGGATTCTCCCGATCCGCCGGCGGCACGAAACAGGTGCTGTTTTTCCAGACGAACAGGCCGACCACCAGCAGAATTCCCCAGGCCAGACCGTGAAGGTTGTATTTTCGCACCAGATGGGTGATGCCCGGGTCCTCCCGAATCCCCAGATGGGTTTCATTGAAAACCGCCCGCGTATTGGGCCCCATGAGCCAGGCCAGCAGGCCGGGTCGTCGGTCTTTCAACATGGCCTCGTTGCTCATGAAATAGGTGCCTGCCGACAGGACCAGGGTGCCCCGGCCCATCGGCCGCTCCACCATCACCGGGTACCCGTTCCGGGTATAGATCGGGGACCATTGGTCCTGGAACAGGTCAAACGAAAGAATGGTATGGAGGGGAAGGGTGGACGGAAGAATACCCCCGTCCTGATTGTCGGCGCGACGGGCAATTCCGGTTTTTAGATCCTCGGGATATTTCAGGGCGAGGTCCCACTCCCGATGGAGAAGGATGGCGCCCATGGGGGTGTGTTCGTCCCCGAACGTTTCGGTTTTTTCTTCGCTGTCCTTCGGGGGCTCGGATTGTTTTCCGGGCCCATCCGGGTTTTCGGAATCGGGTTTCGCCTCACGGATCGGTGCTTTCCCCTCTTTTTTGCGTTTTTTGCGCTTGGGCCGCGTTTTTTCCGGGTGAAAGGAGATGATCACACGCCCGCCGGTCCGAACGATCTCCTCTACATCATCAAGAAGGCCGGTTTTGAAGTATTCCTTACCATCGAGCGGATAGCCCGGAAAAAAATAGGTGACCCCGTCTCCCGATTCGATATCGCCCGGATCCCGGTATCCCCGTTCGGCGGTCACCCCGTCCAGCCGATTCAGCCCTTCGTAAAAGGCCCGGGTGCCCAGGGGATCGCTGCGCAGGGAGGAGTAGACCGGGTAGACGTCGCCGGTTTGAAACCGAAGCTGGAAAAGATGGACCACCCCCGCCAGAAACAGGGCCGGCGGCAGAAGGATCAGAAGGATGCGGAAACGGTTATTGCCGGGCAAGTGCCATGATCCTCTGCTGATTGTGGGTGAACCGGTCGAGGTCCTGTGCGGAGACCTTCCCCAGGCCGTACCAGGCGGTGTCGAAGCGGGTCACGTTTTCGGAAAACCGACGGGTCAGCTCCTCCCGGTCATGGGCCCGGCGCACCAGCTCGGTTTCGTATTCCCGGTTGGATTTGTACTTGGCGATCGAGATCAGCCCATGATCGGCCAAATGAGAAAGGGTGGACAGATAAATCGCCCGCAGAGCCAGGCGGTAGTCGCCCTGATCGGTCAGTTCCCGGGCCAGTCGCAGCCATCGATCTGTCGGGAATTCATCGGCGGTGACCGCATCGTCGGAGACATCCGGGGTGTGAATCGGTTCGGAACCGGCGGCGGGTTCCGGGGTGCGAACCCGGTTTTTCCAGGCCCACCACCCGAAGCCGATCAGCAAAATGGCGGTCAACCCCACCAGCACATAGAGGAGCCCCCGGGCCGAGACCATCCAGTCCGACCCCGAGTCGTCGGTGTGATTTCGTTCCCGATCGGGGAACAGCTTTTCGAACCACTCGGCCACCGTCTCCATCCAGTCGATCAGGGTGTCCATCATTCGGTCCAGTTTATCCCCCATCCATTTCAGGAGAGAGGCGACCGGCCCCTCCGGTTCGTCTTTCGGTTCTTTCGACGGCGGCATTCGCCAGGCGAATTCCCGGCCCTGCAGGACCGCGTCGATGGCACGGTCGAGGGCTTCGGGGGAAATCCGGCCGGGTTTGGATTCGAATGCCGCCGACCTGGTTTCTGTCGATTCATTTTTCGGGTTCTGAACATCCGCCTGCGGTTCGGCCGAGAGAAGACTCTGCCGGCCGACCAGGAACAGCATCAGCAGAAAGGCGGCGGTGATCTTTGTCGCGTGCCGGTTCAATTCGGTCCGCAGATCCTCTCCGGTGCGAA
This sequence comes from Desulfococcaceae bacterium, assembly GCA_046541495.1. Lineage (GTDB taxonomy): Bacteria > Desulfobacterota > Desulfobacteria > Desulfobacterales > Desulfococcaceae > JAABSQ01. Next base: position 6,524 of record JBKHDE010000022.1, on the reverse strand, counting down.
GGGACCGGCCGTAATAGCACCGCAGCAGGTAGACCGTTTTGACGAGCGGGTCCATACAGACATAGGTGAGGCCGCAGACCACCGCCAGAAAGGTGGTGTTGATGAAGCTGTCCGGGCTCATGGAGATGAGGGTGTCGACCCCGAAAAAGATCTTGAACAGCTGGGGCAGGAATATCAGGGTGATCCCCAGGTTGAGAAACACCACCAGGCCGAACAGAAAGAGCAGGGAGATCAGGGCGTGGTTCTGGGCCGGCCACAGTTTGGCCTGGTTCCAGGCACGGCGGCATTGGCGCCGGAAATCGAGATCCGCTTCCAGGTGCGCCACCGATGCATTCTGAAAAAAGGCATAGGCCCAGCCGAACGGGATGAAAAGGAGCAGGGAAAAGGGCAGCAGGAAAAGCCCCGTCCCGTGGATCAGGGTCTGGGAGGCGATCAGCCGGCCGACCCGGGTTGGGGTCCAGTCGAATTCGGCGCCGGGGCTGATCCGCTCCCGGACTTTTTGAAGAAACCGAACCTGCCAGCATTTCATCCAGGCGAAGAGAAGGGCCAGCCCCAGGGCCGCGGGTGCGCAGTAGGCGGCGCCGTAAGCGTTGCGGCTCATATCCCCCCAGAAAAAAAGAAGCCCGAGCACAAAGGGCAGGGTGCCGATATGATAGGCGGGCATCAACTCCAGGGGACGGCTTCGAAGCAGGTGGACCGCCTCTTCGATCAGTTCCACGGCCCCTTTGGCTTCATGTGCTTTTTTTCGGGCCATGGAGACCTACCCGCCCGCTTTCCAGAGGGTCCCTTCGTGAAAGGCGGTGGGAAGCGAAAGCAGAATCCGGCCCAGGTAGTAGAAAAAAAGCCAGGACAAAAAAACACCCGCCGTCCCCTGGCCGATGCGTTTGAGACCGGAAAACCGTCGGGGCGATACCGCGTCCGAGGCGATATGGGATTCCAGACAGGCGACACAGAGAACCCGGTCTTCATGCTCGGTGATGCACTCTCGACAGAAAAACCGGCCGCATTCGGGGCAGCGGGCCGCCGCTTCACGGTCACCATGGCGGAAACACCGCTGACGGGAGATGGGGAAGGCGGATGATTCGCTCATGAAAACGCTCCATTCATGAATCGGAGGCGGCGGCCGGTTCCAGGGCCGGTGACGGGCGGGGGCGGTCCGCTTTTCGGCGGCTGCCGGCTCTGAGAATGAGGAACAGGCCGATCACCCCCAGCAGAAGACCGCCCGCGGCGGAAAAACCGAAGGCGGCGAAAATGATCGGCTTTTCCGCGGGGGACAGGGCGGAGAAAACCAGAAAGGCTTCCCACTGGTTGTAGGCGGTGTCGAGGTGGGTGAAGAGGACATACATGTACAATCCGTACCCCATGACCAGTTCCATGCAGAGAAAGACCAGGGAAATCCAGGTGAGGGTTTGAATCCCCTTTGCCGTTTTGACTTCGAATTGTTTCACCAAGGCGATGATCACGCAAACCACGGCCCCCGAGATCGTCCCGACCCATACCAGAGGAAGGGCGACATGTTGAAATGAGATGTCTGCCGCGGCCGCCAACCCGGAGGCCAGAAGCAGAGAAAACAGGATCGGATGGATGCGGCTTTTTCCGGCGGGGGCCGGGTCGGGGAGGGGGTTCGATTCGAGGGCCGGCGGCTCCCGGGGAAGGCCATTTTCTCCGGCATCCTCCAGCATGGTCGAGGTCACCCGGCCCTGGGTTTCATGGATCAACGGCTTGAGAATCTCGAGGGCCTTTCGGGCGGTGCGGATGCGGTAGAGAGAGGGAAGCTTTTCTCTGCGCACGAAGGTCTGGATATGGCATTCGCAGGTGGGACCCCGGAACAGATTCACCAGCAGGCCGGCGCCCATGATGCCGGCCAGGGAATAGGTCCATATTGGAGCGAAGTCGAACCAGGCCAGAAGCAGAAAACCGGCAGTGATCGCCATGAGAATGAGGCTTTTTATCTTCATGCGGGCGGTTTTTCGAATGTAAACGGCCTGAATATCTTTGTAGTAGTAGCGTTTGTATTCTTCTCTCACCTGTTGGGAGTGAATGTGAAGCAGGTGGTCCTTTCCGGCCCAGAGGGTATGGAAACCGACCAGTTGGGCTTTTTTGCCGGGAAGACGTCTGTAGGGTTTTTTTGAAGCCGCCATCATTCGGAGTACTTTTTTTATCCCATCAGTCCTTTGAAATGCATCAATGCCGCGGCCCATCCGGTGAGCTGAAGACCGGCGATCAGGGAGGCGAGCACAAACCGCCATTTGGTTCTTCCCACCACACTGGTGGGGGCCTTCCAGTAGCGGACGGTGATAAACAGCACGAGAAAGGGGGTCACCAGGGTGGGCCAGACGAGCAGCATCGGCGCCAGTGCCAGGTCCAGGGCCAGGGTGTCGAAAAGGGTTCGCCCCTGTTCCAGGGTCTTAAACTTCCCCTTGGTTTTACCGGTTTCCAGGCAGGCGGGGCAGAGATGCCGGCCGTCCAGATCCAGATCGCACAGGTCGCACAGAAAGCGGCCGCAGGCGGAACAGGGGATGATCGCCTTTTTGCCGGGATGGTAAAAACATCCCGCCTCCCGGTCCGCCAGAATCGCCTCGCCCGGGGTCCCTTTTCCGAGGGATTGGAACAGGGTGGGGAAGATATCCACCTCGAGCGGATCCCCGCAGGTGGGGCAGGGGTGAAATCCGGGGCGGCGCCAGGATTTCGGCTCCAGGGAGGTGTGGCACTGGGGGCATCGCAGTTCCATACTTATTTTCGGACCCTTATCACCCGGGTGTCGCAGATGCGGTCATGAAGGGTCCGTTTTTCCGCGTCAAAGGCGGCCATCAGATACCCGATCATCAGAATAATGCTGCTCAGCCATTCCCCGAAATGGCGACCCAGGGCCCGGGCATAGCTGACCTTGCCGCCATCGGAGGTGACGATGACCAGTTTGCAGGCCATTTTGCCCGGAGTGGCGCCGTATTTGCCCACAAACCAGGTGGCATAGGCGGCGGGAAGAACCACCCCGATCACCTGGATCAGAACAAATGCCGGAGAAATCGCTTCCGGCGAGGCGGTAAAAAAGAAATAAAACGGCATCGACATCAATAACTGAAGCAGGCCGATCACGATGCCGTCGATGATTTTGGCCCCGAACCGAATCCAGAATCCGCCGTATTCCAGATCTCCGGAGACCCGAACCCCTTCCCGAAGCTTCTGCATAAACAGGGGTTTGCACCCGGCACAGATTCGGGTGTCTTCATAAAGGATGGTTTCGTCCTCCGGAAAGGCGCCGCCGCACTGGGAGCAGATTTCGGTGTTCGCGGGAGTCTCGGATTGAGCCTTGGGTTTCAATTCGAGATCGCGGCCCTCGGATTTCTGCCGAATGCCGGGCGAATCGGTCTCGCCGGCCTTTGATTTCAGCTCCGGCCGTGGGTTTTTTCGGTTGAGGTCGGCCAGGGGTTTCCAGTCTTCCATGCCCTCCCGCCAGACCAGGGTGTCGCCGTCTATTTTTCGGGCCTTGATCAGGTCCTGAATGTCCGCCTTGCTGACCGGCCCCTGTTTTTCGCCGTCCAATACATAAAACCATTCCATTGTCTTATCCCCTGGGTCGAAAATCCAAATCGGTTACCGCTGTTGCCGGTTCAATTTTTTGTCGGTGGTTTTTCGTTTTTTGTCAATACCGAACACGCATAAAAACGGGATTCGAGTGGCACCGACTTACCTCGGTTCCCCTCCGAATACCCGTTGACAGATCTGAGCGGGCTTGACGCCCAACATTTCACCACGCGGTTTTTAGATCGGCATTCGGCATTTTTCAAGGGCTTTGTACCGGGATGGAGAACGCTTTCGAGATTGCCCGCCGATGAGATCTGCAAACATCATGCACAGGTTCATGCGGCATCAGGAGGTCAGAGTACGGATCAGCCCCTTCAGGTCTCGGCCAGGCGCTGCCTGCGGTGGGTGGGACTGGCTGAAAGCCGTCAAGAATTAAAGGCGAAAATCCAATTTGAACCATATGATCTTATATGATATTCTGACCATCGTTTATGATATCATATATTGCCGTATGTCAAGGAGTTGATCGATGTAAAGACCCCTGAAATCGGCCGCTTCAAAGAACCTTGCTACTTTTTCCAATTCATTTCAACTGGAGGATGACGCCATGCCTTTTGCACAAAAACTATCCACGTTAAGAAATGAAAGAGGCTTGACTCAACAGGAGATGGCCAACCTGATCGGTGTGGGCATTGCCCAGATCAGACGCTACGAAAAGGGTAATTCATCGCCGACCCTGGAGGTGATCAAAAAAGTTGCCCATACCCTGGGTATTTCCGCGGACGAGTTGATTTTCGACGAGAACGAACGGGTCGCCGCCGCCAAAATCCCGGATCGCAAGCTGCTCGAACAGTTCGAGCAGATATCCAAACTCAGCGCTCATGACAAAGAGGCCGTCAAAACAATCCTGGACAGCATGATTTTAAAAGGCCGTCTGGAAGAGGTGATGCCCCTGCGCACCGATAACGCCTGGTCCAAACAGATGCGCATTGTGGTGGATGAGTTCAGGCAGGGGGCGACGGATTTTGCCGACGATGAGATTGAAAGCATTGTCGATGAAGCCGTGGATGCGGTCAGAAACGCGGGTTAAGATCACTGACGATCCCACCGATAACAAGTTTTTAGCCTGTGCCTTTGAGAAAAAAGCCGATTACATTGTCTCGCGCGACCCCCATCTAAGAAATCTGAAGCACTTTCACGGCATCCAGATTATCGATGCCACCACCTTCATTGAAAAAGTAAAATGCGGTGGACCCTGAGGATTCGGTCGGTATGGGAATGAACGCATCGGGTGCATAGAGACAGAATGGATCACGACACTCTCGAAAAACTAAAACAAAGCCACACCACGCTGAAGCTGCTGAATGCCGACCACATGCCGCTCATCGTCAGTTTTCTGCATAAGGTGTTCATTCAGCCCAACAAACGATCGTTGCCCTTCTCCGACGCCCGATCCCTGCTGGACGATTACCTCTATCACCTTCGGGAGATCCACGGAGAGGACAAATACCCCAAATCCGCCAAAGCCTATATAGAGGACTGGGCCTCGGGGGAGACCGCTTTTCTCCGCAAATATTACACCGATCTGAGCGACGAGCCACAGATCGACCTGACCCCGCCCGCGGAAAAGGCGGTGGAGTGGCTTGAGAGCCTCAAGGCCCAGCAGTTCATCGGCACCGAGTCCCGGCTGCTCGCGATTTTTCAGCTGCTTCGGGATATTGTTTTCAAAACCGAACAGGACCCGGAAGCCCGCATTCAGACCCTGGAAAAACAAAAACAGGAGATCGACCGGGAAATCGAACAAATCCGCGCCCACGGAGTGCTGCCGCCGGATGCCACTCAGGTGAAGGAGCGGTTTTTTCATGTGGAGGACACCGCCCGAAAGCTGCTGGCCGATTTTCGGCAGGTGGAGCACAACTTTCGGCTGCTGGACCGGGAAACCCGGGAGCGCATCGCCAAAAGCGACAAGACCAAAGGGGAACTGCTGGATGAGATCTTCCGGGACCAGGACGTGATCCGGGATTCCGACCAGGGCAAGAGTTTTCGGGCGTTCTGGGAGTTTCTCATGTCCCGGGCCAGTCAGGAGGAACTGACCGAGCTGCTCAAGCGGGTCTTTACCCTCGAAGAGATTCAGGACCTCTACCCGGACCGGTTTTTGCTGGAAATCCCCTATTATCTTCTGGACGCCGGTGAAAAAGTTTACCAGACCGGGAACCTGCTGGTGGAGCAGCTTCGAAAGTATCTGGACGACCAGGCCTACCTGGAAAACCGGCGCATCATGGCCCTGATCCGCAATATTGAAAAAACCGCCGTGGGGCTCAAGGAGACCCCCCCGACCGACCGGGATTTCGCCGAACTCGACGACCTGAAGCCGGCCTTCGATTTCACCATGGGCAGCCCGCTCTTCACCCCGCCCAAAAACCCGGTGATTCAGGTGACGGAGCTGAAAACCGGGGAAGCGGAGGTGGACCTGGAAGCCCTGTACCGGCAGCGCCACATCGATCTCAAGGTCTTGCAGCGGAACATCCGCAAGGCCCTGGAGACCGCCTCTCAAGTCTCACTGGCGGATCTGGTGGCGGCATTTCCCATTCAAAAAGGGCTGGCGGAACTTCTGGCCTATCTGCACCTGGCCAGCAAGGATGAAAAGGCGGTAATTCATGAGGGCCGCACCGAGATGATCCCCTTGGTGACGGAAAACGGGGTCCGCAAGCAGGTGAAAATGGATCAGGTGATCTTTGTTCGATAGGTCCCGGCGCAGTTCAGGGTTCCATCCGTTCAATCTTCCAATCGGACACGTTTCGGGTTTCCGTACTGAAGTTGATCCCCATCAAAAAAACAGGTCTTCCGTTCCCCAGGTAGGGTTCGGCATATCCCTTTTCTCGAATCTGCCGGATAGCGGCTTCGGCGCTTTGATCACATTTGAATTCCATGACAAAGATCGCCCTTTACGCCTTCCGTAAAAGCGAAGACGAGATGCTTTAGAAATGAATTTCGGACCT
>JBKHDE010000021.1:0-33951 GCA_046541495.1 Desulfococcaceae bacterium | reverse complement strand
TCACCCGCGATAATACTGCAGCGCCTCCGGCATGTACTCTCTCAAATCCTGAATGCGGGTGCCATGGGAGGGGTGGGTACTCAGAAATTCGGGAGGCGCCTGGCCTTTGTTGGCGGCAGCCATTCGCTGCCAGAAATTGACCGCTTTCTCGGGGTTATACCCGGCCATGGCCATGAAAATCAGTCCGAGTTTATCCGCCTCGGATTCCTGAAGACGGCCGTAAGGCAGCAACACACCCACCTGGGCGCCCATTCCGACGGCGGCCATGAGCAGCTGACGGGTTTTCTCCGGGTGCTGCTGAAGCGCTACCCCGAGCGCCTGGGTACCGAGCTGGGCCAGCATCTGCTGACTCATCCGTTCATTCCCGTGCTGTGCGATCACATGGGCGACCTCATGGCCGATCACCGTCGCCAGCCCGGCTTCGTTTTCAGCCACCGGGAGCATGCCGGTAAAGATCACCACCTTGCCGCCCGGCATGGCAAAGGCATTAATATTGTCGTCCTTTACCAGATTAAACTCCCACTCAAAACCTTGGATGAGCTCGGATTTTCCCTGCTGCCGAAGGTATTGTTCCACCGCCTGAGCGACCTGGCGGCCGACCCGCTGGACCATTTGAGCATCTTGAGTGCCGGTCACCACCTGATTCTGCTGAAGAAACTGCCGGTAGGAATCGGCGCTCATTGTCATCAGCTGATCCGAAGGCACCAGGTTGAGCTGATTTCTGCCCGTCACCGGCACCGTTGCGCAGGAAACCATAAAAATAATGAGCGGCAGGCAGGCGGCTATTCGTAATGCGGTTCTGGAAGATAACGGTTTTGTCTTCATTAGGGGTTTCTCCATTTTGCAAGAGTTTGGAAATTCCGGTTTTCTGAACTGCTTGAACTGCTTCAAGATAATGCACAAAAGAGAATCAAGTCAATGAGGTAAATCGGGTATTTTTTATACGGGACGCGGTTAAGGGTATCGCCAGGAGGCCGGAAATTAAAAGTTAGTGCTCGACATTTGAACAATCGGCAGCAGTTCCTTTTTGAATACTCAGCCGGTTGCAATTTTTTTTCCTATGTGTCATTTAACGTGTCCATATCGGTTTTTCAGGCGTGCTGACGACACCCCGATTTCGAACCGGTTCTTTCGCTTTTGCGGTTTCGCCTCATGGAAAATCTCGACGGCATCCGTTGAATATCCAAAAACTAACGATTCGCTACACATTTAAGGAGATTTATACTAAGCTCACGGGCGGCAAGCCTGAGTTTGAATAGAGGAATCAACGCGGCCGATGCCCTTGCGGCCGGCCGGAATAAACATACAGTGAAAGGAATCGAATGATGTTCAACGTCACAAATATCCGCCCCAGCCTGGCCGGTGACCACCCCCAGGTTCATCCCACCGCATTGATAGACCCATCCGCCCAGATCATAGGCAATGTGATTATTGAAAAAAACGTTTTCATCGGTCCCTTGGCCGTCATTCGAGCCGATGAACGCGGACCGGATGGCTCGGTAGCGCCCATCACCATCGGCGAGGAGGTCAACGTCCAGGACGGCGTGATCATACACAGCCATGGCGGTGAAACCGTGACGATCGGACCCAGAACAACGGTGGCTCACGGGGTAGCCATCCACGGTCCCTGCACCGTGGGTGAAGACTGTTTTCTGGCCATGCGCTGTGTTCTGTACAGCACAATTCTGGCCGACGCCGTCTGGGTCGGCATGAACGCTCTGGTCATGCGCGCCACCTTGGATCATTATACCTACGTCCCCGCCGGCAGTGTGATTCGATCCCGACCGGACACCCGGGAGCTGCGGCTTGTCTCCACCAAAGAAAAGCAGTATATGAAAGAGGTACTCGAAGCCACAAACCGGTTGAGAGAAGATTATAAGAAAGCACGCGCCGCCCTCCAGTCGGGCGGTTAAATTGCGGAGTGAATGCGATTTCTTTCCAAAGGCGGCTATTTGGAAAAAAGGAGAGTCGAAATGGATGCTCAGTATCATGCAACCCTTGAAAATCTGGAGCGGCTGCGTGCCGAATCCAGGGTCCCCGCCGGAGAAAAAAAAATCGAGGCGCAGCACGGCCGGGGAAAGCTCACCGCCAGGGAGCGGATCGATCTGCTTCTGGATGACGGCACCTTCGAGGAATTCGATGCGCTCAAGACCGGCCGCGGCGGATCTTTGGGAGATGCGCACACCTATCCCGGCGACGGAGTGGTCACCGGCCACGGCAGCATCGACGGCCGAGAGGTATTCATTTTCAGCCAGGACTTCACCGTCATCGGCGGGTCCCTCGGAGAGGCCCACTCACAGAAAATCTGCAAGGTCATGGACCTGGCGGTCAAAGTCGGTGCACCGATCATCGGCCTGAACGACTCGGGGGGCGCCCGCATTCAGGAAGGAGTGGATGCGCTTGCGGCCTACGGCGAAATCTTTCACCGCAATGTCCGAGCCAGCGGGGTGGTGCCGCAAATCTCCTGCATTATGGGTCCCTGTGCCGGCGGCGCGGTCTACAGCCCTTCCATCACCGATTTTATCTTCATGGTTCGGGAATCTTCCTATATGTTCGTTACCGGTCCGAGCGTCGTCAAGACGGTCACCCACCAGGAGATCACCTCTGAAGATCTCGGGGGGGCCCGAATCCATGCACAAAAAAGCGGTGTGGCCCATTTCACCTCTCCCAACGATGTCCTGTGTCTTCGGGAGATCCGGCGCCTGATCAACTACCTGCCTTCCAACAACCGGCAGCGGGCCCCGATTCTGGACCTGCGCGATCCGGCCGACCGCATCGATCCGGCCCTCGACTATCTGGTTCCCGAAAACCCCAATCAGACCTATGACATGAACGTGCTGATCCACAGCATACTGGACGGCGCCGAATTCATGGAGGTGCAGCCCGGATTCGCCCGCAACATCATCTGCGGTTTCGGCCGGCTCGGCGGCCAGACAGTCGGGCTGGTGGCCAACCAGCCGGCCGTGTTGGCCGGCGTCCTCGATACCGAGGCCTCCTACAAGGCCGGTCGTTTTGTGCGGTTCTGCGACGCCTTCAATATCCCCCTGGTCGCGCTGGTGGACGTTCCGGGTTTTATGCCGGGACCCGACCAGGAACACGGGGGTATTATCCGCCACGGGGCCAAGCTGCTCTACGCCTTTACCGAGGCGACGGTGCCGCGCATCTCGGTCATTGTCCGAAAGGCATACGGCGGCGCCTACCTGGTCATGAATTCCAAACACATTCATTGCGATGTCAATTACGCCTGGCCCACGGCCGAAATCGCGGTCATGGGGCCAAAAGGCGCGGCAGAGGTCATCCACCGCAGGGAGATCCGGGCCGCCCGGGATCCGGAAGCGGTGCTGAACGAAAAAATGGCCCAGTACCGGCGCACCTTCGCCAACCCCTTTCTGGCAGCCCAGCGGGGCTACATCGATGATGTGATCTTCCCCAGAGATACCCGCCACAGACTGATACGCACCCTTCAGGTGCTCGAAGGCAAAGAAGCCGAAGGACCGGCGCGAAAACACGGAAACATTCCCCTGTGAGGTCACCCATGTTCGAAAAAATCCTGATCGCCAACCGAGGCGAAATTGCCGTGCGCATCATCCGCACCTGCAAACGACTGGGCGTCGCCACCACGGCTGTCTACTCAGATGCGGACAGCCGCAGTCTCCACCGGCAGCTGGCCGATCATGCCGAATACATCGGAGAGGCCCCTGCCCGACAATCTTATCTCGACGGCGAGAAAATCATTAACGCGGCCCTGGCATCCGGATGCCGGGCCGTTCACCCCGGGTATGGATTCCTGTCGGAAAGCGCCCGGTTTGCCCGAGCTCTGGAAGCGGCCGGCCTGGCATTCATCGGCCCGCCGGCAGCGGCCATCGCCATGATGGGCGACAAAATCGCCTCCAAAGAGCTGGCATCAGAAGCAGGGGTTCCCGTCATACCCGGTCATGCAGAGGCCCTGAAAGACTTGGAGGAAGCCCTTGCAGCGGCCGAAAGCATCGGCTACCCGGTGCTCCTCAAGCCGGCCGCAGGCGGAGGCGGCAAAGGCATGCGGATCGTCAGCCGCCCGGATCAGATGGCGGACGCACTGGCGGCAAGCCGCCAGGAGACCGAAAAAGCCTTCGGCGACAGCAGGATTTTCATGGAAAAGTATATCGTGCAGCCCAGGCATATTGAGATCCAGGTCTTCGCCGACGGACACGGAAATGTGGTTTCTCTGGGTGAAAGAGAGTGCTCGATTCAGCGCCGGTACCAAAAGATCATCGAAGAATCCCCGTCCCCCGCCGTGTCTGAAGAACTGCGACAGCGCATGGGAAAGGCCGCCTGCGATCTTGCCCGAAAGGCGGGCTATATCAACGCCGGAACCGTGGAATTCGTGGTGGATGCAGGCGGCGGGTTCTATTTCCTGGAAATGAACACTCGACTTCAGGTGGAACATCCGGTCACGGAATTGGTGACCGGTCTGGATCTGGTCGAACTACAGCTTCGGATCGCCACCGGCGAACCGCTGCCCTTCGATCAGGCGGGGGTGAGGTTCAGAGGATGGGCCATGGAGGCGCGCATCTGCGCCGAAGATTCGGAACGAGGATTTATGCCGGCCACCGGCATGATCACCCGGTATGCCGAACCGCGGGGCAAGGCCATCCGGGTGGACAGCGGCGTCCAGACCGGAAGCAAGATCGGGGTCTATTACGATTCCATGCTGGCCAAGGCCATCAGTTACGGCAAAGACAGAGAAACGGCTCGGATCGGGCTGGTGGAGGCGCTCAACGGCTACCATATCGAAGGCGTGGTGACCAACATCGATTTTGTCAACAGCGTGCTGAGCCATCCCAAATTCGCCGACGGGGATTTTTCTACGGATTTTATCGAACGCTATTTCGAAAATGACCGCCCGTCCCTTCCTGTGGATGAGCGGAATTTGAAACTGTCGGCTCTTGCGGCGGCGCTCATCTACCACGTCCGCAAAATGGCCGTTCGGGAGTCGGTTCGGCCCATGGTATCCCGGATCGGCGCGGGGAAAAACAGGCGCGACTCACAGCGGTATTTCGTCCGCACTGAAAACGAGGAATTTGAAGTACTGCTGGAAGGCGCTTCAACCGGGCGGCTGTGGAAAATCCATGTGGATGAAGACAAATTCGCGGTGGAAACCCCCGAATTCGAATTCTACCGCCGCAGACTCAAGCTCAATATTGACGGGCGCATTCACCGCTTTCGGCTTCGGATCGAGGGATCCTTTTTTTGGATCGCCTTTTGCGGCATCACACGATTTTTCGAGATTTACAGCCCCAAAGAGTGGGATCTTCTCAAACACATGCCGCGACGGCTTGAGTTGCCGCCCGCCGACGAGCTGCACTGCCCCATGCCCGGTCTGGTGGTGGATGTGCCGGTCAAAAAAGGCGACCGCGTCTTCCGGGGCCAAAACCTGGTGGTGCTTGAATCCATGAAAATGGAAAGCGGGGTGGCCTCGCCGGTAGACGGGGTGATTGCGGATGTTCTAGTGACGGTGGGCCAGGCGGTGGAGACCGGGGATGTTCTGGTTCGGTTTAAGAGCTGATGCGGCCCTTCGGAAATGTGACCCGACCGGGAATGGAAAAGAAAAGGCACACCACCGAGGGGTAGAGCGGTGGTGTGCCGGGTCTGACGATTAGAGGGGAATCATCACGTCAGAAGGTATGACTCGGCCACTTCGCCGTCTTCGACGGCGTCGAGGATTTCGTCGATGGCGTCTTCCGACTCCACCTTTCCGTACCAGACGCCCTGGGGATAGACGGCCATGACCGGTCCGTAGTCGCAGGCCTTCATGCAGCCGGTGCTGGTGACCTGGGCGTCGAGGCCGCGGTCGAGGATTTCGTTTTCGATATAGGGCAGATAATCGGTAGATCCTTTTTTGTGGCAGGTTCCCTTGGGGTCGCCGCCGGCCCGAAAACTGGCGCAGACGAAAATGTGGTGCGTGGGTTTGTCCATTCTTTTTTCTCCTTGTGCTTGATGTCGATGTATCGGTGTCGAATCCGCTGCCAAGTTGATGTTTATCCGCAGCCGGCGCCGGTGCCGGAGCAGCCGGCGCGGCAGGCGGTCATGTCCCGTTTGATCAGGTGTTTGAGGCTTCCGCCGTCGAACACGGCGCGAACCGCCTCCTCGATCACCCCTTCCACCTCCAGAATGTCGAGGCCTTTTTCGGTGAGGGTCCGCCGGGGGTTCTCCCCGATCCCGCTCACCAGCAGGGTGCCGCAGTCGCCCAAAAGTTCGGCCATCTCCTCCCACCGCTGAAACCCGGCGCCGATCTCCGGGGTGTCCCGAGCCTCCAGGAGGGTGATGACGCCGTCCTGTTTTCCGTAGATGAGCAGCTTGGCCGCCTCCCCGAGGTGCTGATTGATCAGCACCCCTTCCATGCTGGCCACCGCCACATGGGGTCGGTCGGGGTCCACCGTCGCCTGCCGGTCCGGGGTTTCGGAGAGGGATTCACAGGCCCGCAGGGTGGCCATGAGCGCCTTGTCGGGGGTTTCGCCGAGAATCCCCACCGCGTCGGCCCGGCAACGGGTGCAGTGGCGCATCTGGGGGATGTACTTTCCGGCCCGTTTCCGCACCGATTCCACCAGTTCGGCATCGGGTTCGGCCATCTTCTCGAAGGCGGACCCGGCATTGGGATAATAGGGGACGCAGTTGAGGATATCCACCCCCATCTCCGCCATCCGTTGGGCGACCGCTTCGATGTGGTCGTCATTGATGCCCGGAATGATAATGGTGTTGACCTTGACGGTGATCCCCCGTTCCTTCAGCCCGCGAACGGCCTCGATCTGCTTTTCCAGAAGAATCCGCACCCCTTCCCCGGCCCGGCGCACCCGCTTGCCATACCGGACCCAGGAATAGATCTTTTCTGCGATGTCCGGGTCCACGGCGTTCACGGTGATGGTGACATGGCTCACCTGAATGTCGGCCAGGTCGTCCAGATAAGGGCCGATCCCGAGACCGTTGGTGGCCACGCAGAGGAGCATCTCCGGATAGGTTTCCCGGACCCGGCGCAGGGTCTCCATGGTTTCGATGGGATTGGCGAATGGGTCCCCCGGTCCGGCGATGCCCACCACCGAAATGTTGTCCCGGGTGCGGAAGACCTCTTCCAGGTAGGCCATGGCCTGGTGCGGGGTCAGTACCCCGCTGGTGACGCCGGGCCGACTCTCGTTGACGCAGTCGAATTTCCGGTTGCAGAATTTACACTGGATGTTGCACCGGGGCGCCACCGGCAGGTGGACCCGGCCGTAGGCCTTGTGCGCTTTCGGGTTGAAGCAGGGATGATTGTCAAGGTTCATGGTATTCCGTCCTCACATGTATGTGTAACCCCAGGAAGAGGTGTCTTGTCGTTTTTCGATCAGGGTGTTGGCGATCCGGTCGAAGAGGGACTGGGCCCCGCGGTATCCGATGTGAAGGATGCGGGCGCCGCCGATCCGGTCATGGACCGGAAAACCGACCCGGATCAGGGGAATCTCCAGCCGCCGGGCCAGGGTGTAGCCCTTGCTGTGGCCGATGAAAAAATCGGGTCGAATCTTTTCGGCGGCCGCCTCGATCTCCACAAAATCGGCGTTGTCCATGATGGTGACGCCTTTTTGTTCGTGATCCGGAATAATCTCGGCGATGCGGTCCCGAAACCGTTTGCTGTTGCCGCCGGTGGCGCAGAGGGCGGGAACCACCCCGATTTCGCTCAGAAAGGCGACCAGGCCCACCACCAGATCCTCTTCGCCGTAGACCCCGGCCCGGGCCTCGATCACATATTTGTGGCCGTCCACATAACTGTCGGCCAGCCGCCCCCGTTCTTCGAGGTACTTGTCCGGGGTGGGACGGCCGGTGATCGTCTCCAGAGCCTCAAAGAACCGGTCGGTTTCGGTGATGCCGATGGGAATCCCCACCCCATAATTGACGACGCCGAACCGTTTTTCCAGAAACTTGCCGGCGCTCTCCTTCTGAGAAGCCAACACCCGGCCGAATTCGATGCTGGCCCGGGCCCCGCCGGCCTGCCGAATTTGGGCCACCGGGGTGCCGCCGGGTGGAATCCGCTGGTACTCGGTCCAGAGGGCGCCGTCCAGGGTTTGGGAATAGTCGGGCAGCAGCATGAAGGGGCTGTCGAAATCGGCCAGAATCTCCTTGAGATGACGAAGATCGGCCGGAGAAAGCATCCCCGGAAAGAGATTGATGCCGGGGATCTCGGTTTTTTCTCCGGTGGCCAGGGTTTCCACCGTGGCCTTCACGGCGCCGTGAAACCCCTCCATATGGGTCCCCTGATAGCTGGGGGTGGAGACGTGAACCAGAGGCGGAATCTCCTGATCTCTGCACATTTCACGGTACTCCCGAATGAACATGGGGACATCGTCCCCGATGGTCTCCGACAGGCAGGTGGTGGCGATCCCCACCATCTCCGGGGCATACTGAAGCCGGATGTTTTCCAGGGCGATCTTGAGATTGGCGCCGCCCCCGAAGATGGCCGTCTCCTCGGCGAAATTGGAACAGGCGATGTCGGCGGGCTCCTTGAAATGGCTGATCAGGTAGCGCCGAATGTAGGTGGAGCATCCCTGGGAGCCGTGGAGCAGGGGCACCGCATTCTGTATTCCCTTGAAAACCAGAGAGGCCCCCAACGGGGTACAGAGCTTGCAGGCGTTCTGGGTGGCGGTATAGACCGCCGGCTGAGTGGTCTGTTTCATGATGCCGCCTCCGTTCGGCCGAGGGTCCGGGCCGGTGCAAACCGCCAGACCGGGCTGGCCACCGAGGCGTAGACCTCTCTGGCGAAGTTGAGCATCCCGGTATACCCGGCCAGGGGGGTTTTCCGTTCATGGTTGTGGTCGCAGAAGCCGATCCCCATCTTGTAGGCGATGGGCCGCTCTTTGACCCCGCCGATGAAGAGATCCGCCTTCTTTTCGATGATGTACTTGGAAAGCTCCAGCGGGTTGGCGTCGTCCAGAATCACCGCCCCGTCGTCGCACATCTCCCGAAGCATCTCGTAGTCGGCGTCGTTGCCGGTCTGGGATCCGGCCAAGACCACATCCATGCCCAAATACCGGAGCGCCTTGATCAGGGAGAAGGCCTTGAAGGCGCCGCCCACGTATATGGCCGCTTTTTTGCCCTGGACCTTCTTCTTGATCTTCTGGAGTTCGGGATAGATTCGGCCGATCTCGTCCCGAACCATCTCCCGGGTTCGCTCCATAATATCGGGGTTGTCCTCGAAATGGGCGGCCACATCGTAGAGCGCCTTGGACATGTCCTCCAGGCCGAAGTAGGAGACCCGAATATAGGGAATGCCGTATTTTTCCTTCATCATCTCGGCCAGAAAGGTCATGGCCCCGGAGCACTGGACCACGTTGAGGGAGGCCCCGTGGGACCGGCGGACCTCGTCCACCCGGCCGTCCCCGGTCTGGACCGAGACCACCTTGACCCCCATCCGTTCGTAGTAGTCCCTGATGATCCAGGCCTCCCCGCCGATGTTGAACTCCCCGAGGATGTTGATGCTGTAGGGGCCGATGTCATCGGTATTCCCCTGCCCCACCAACTCGAACAGGGCGTTGCAGGCGGCCTGGTAGCCGTCCTTCTTGGTTCCCTTGAACCCTTCGGAGTGGACCGGAAGCACCGGAATATCCTTTTCCCCGGCCACCTTTCGGCAGACCGCCGCCACATCGTCGCCGATGATGCCCACGATGCAGGTGGAGTAGACGAAGGCGGCCTTGGGTCGGTAGGCGTCGATCAGCTCGGAGAGCGCCTGGTAGAGCTTTTTCTCTCCGCCGAAGATGACGTCATTTTCCCGCAGGTCGGTGGAAAAACTCATTCGATGAAGGGCCGGTCCCGAAGAGAGCGCTCCCCGGATGTCCCAGGTGTAGGCGGCGCATCCGATGGGACCGTGGATCAGGTGAAGGGCGTCCGCAATGGGATAGAGCACCACCCGGGAGCCGCAGAAGACGCAGGCCCGCTGGCTGACCGAGCCGGCCAGGCTGTGTTTGCCGCAGGTCATCTTGAAGTCGCCGGATTGGCCCTTCTGATAAATCTGCGATTCGCGTTCTTTGAGTATGGGTATGTTCGACATAATATTTTCATCCATAAAGCGGCGGGGAAACCGCCGCTCCGGTTACATCACCAGTTCGAAATCGATGTCCGATGCATCCCGGTCCTGACGGTCCATGAGCGCATCCAGAATTTTTTCCAGGAGCCGAAGCCCGCCCTTGTAGCCCACCGTGGGGAAGTACCCGTGGCCCACCCGGTCGAGGATGGGAAAGCCGTGGCGCACATAGGGGATGTCTTCATCCTTGGCGATATATTTGACATAGCTGTTGCCGATAACCAGATCCACCGGCTGGTTCTTGATCCACTGATGGAACAGAAACATATCGCCGGCCGACTTGATCTTGACCTCCCCGGGAACATCGGCGGTCGCATCCTCCATGGCCTTGACCCATTTTTTGCCCGCCGGGGTGCCGGTGACCAGGTAGACCGGCACCATGTCGATGGAGACCAGAAATTTGGTCAGGGCCAGAAGCTGGTCGGGATCACCCACCAGGCCGACCCGCTTGCCGTAGAAGTACTGGTGCATGTCGGAAATGACGTCCAGAAGCTGGCCCCGCTCGAAATTGATGGAATCGGGCACATTGACCCCGGCCATCCGCCGCAGGGTATCCACAAACAGATCGGTGGCGTGAAGCCCGATGGGCAGGTCGATGATCTCGCAGGGGACCTTGCACTTGGCGTCCAGGGCCCGGGCCGCGGCCATGGCGGCGATGCGGCCCATGGCCACCGTGCCCATGCTGGAGCCGGTCCGCTTCAGATCGGTCACCGTGACCCCGCCCTCGGGATACATTTTGAATTTCCCGGTCATGGGGCCGTTGAGAACCTTGGAGGTATCGGGAAAGAGGATGTGCTTGATCCCCATTTCCCCGGCGATCCGTTTGATCTCCTCCATGTCGGCGGGTTCCACGAACCCGGGGATGAGGTTGATCACCTTGGATTTATGCTCGCCGGCCTCCGAGAAATAGTCGACCATTCCCTTGACCATGTTGGCGTAGCCGGTGACATGGGAGCCTACATAGCTGGGGGTGCTGGCATGAATGACGTATTTGCCTTCGGGAATTTTGCCGTCGTTCAGCGCCTTTCGGGCGATCTGGGGAATATCGTCTCCGATGGTCTCCGACAGGCAGGTGGTGTGTACCGCGATCACCTCCGGGTCATAGACGGTGAACATGTTGTTGATGGCCTGGAGCAGGTTGGCCTGCCCCCCGAAGACCGAGGCCCCCTCGGTGAAGGCGCTGGTGGCGGCCATGACCGGCTCTTTATAGTGGCGGGTCAGGGTGGACCGATGATAGGCGTAGCACCCCTGGGACCCGTGGCTGTGGGGCAGACAGCCGTGGATGCCCAGGGCCGCGTACATGGCCCCGATGGGCTGACAGGTCTTGGCCGGGTTGACGGTCAATGCTTTGCGTTCATGAACTTCTGTGGGGGTATGTTTAAGCAACATGGCTTTACTCTTTCTCCTCTATTTTAAATCGGCGTCCGGTTGACGATTTCAGTCCCATGCGTAAGTGGCGGCCAGTTCGGGGTTTGTCTGCCAGGGGGCTTTGATGTAGCGCCAGACCTTGCTGTGCACCATGCGATCGATCTCCTTGTAGAAATTGATGGCGCCGGTGAACCCGGCATAGGGTCCGCCGTAGTCATAGCTGTGGAGCTGCTTCATGGGGATGCCGTGCTTCTGGACCGCATACTTTTCCTTGATCCCGGCGCAGAAGATATCGGGTTGAAAGGTCTCGATCAGCCAGTCGGCTTCATACTGGGTGATGTCGTCGATCACCATGGAACCGTCCTTCATCTGGGGCATCATGCCTTCGTAATCGGCCAGGAGGTTTTCGGCCGTCAGCTTTGCCAGCTGTTCCGGAGTTTTTCTGGGTCGAAATCGCTTTTCATCCGGCTCCACCTTCAACTCCTCGATGTTCCGGCTGTCGGCGTCGACCTTGATCTCGGGAAGCACCTTACGCCCCTCGTAGTCGTCCCGATGGGCGAACTCATACCCGGCGGAGATGGTGGTCATGCCCAATTCGTTGAAAAGTTCCTGGTAGTGGTGGGCCCGGGAGCCGCCCACGAACATCATGGCCCGCTTGCCTTCGGTGCGGGGCCGGATATCGTCCCGGGCCTGTTCCACCGCAGGCATTTCCTCTGCGATCACCGCCTCGACCCGCTCCATAAGTTTGGGATCCTCGAAATATTGGGCGATCTTTCGAAGGGATTTGGCGGTGGCCTCGGCCCCGATGAAGTTGACCTTGATCCAGGGAATGCCGTATTTGGTCTCCATCATTTCTGCCACATAATTGATGGACCGGTGACACATGATCATGTTGAGATCCGCGGTATGGGCCTTGGCGAACTTGTCATAGCTGGAGTTGCCGCTGAAGGTGGAGACCAGGTGAAGCCCGCACTTGTCGAACAACCGTTCGATCTCGAAGGCGTCGCCGCCGATGTTGTACTCCCCGAGCAGGTTGACCTTGTACTCGCCTTCGTCCACCTCGTCATCCGTGCCGATGACATGCTTGAAGATTTCATTGTTGGCGATGTGGTGGCCGGCCGACTGGCTGACCCCCTTGTATCCCTCGCAGGAGAACCCGAAGACGTTGATCCCCAACTTTTTCTTCATCTCCCGGCAGACCGAGTGGATATCGTCGCCGATCAGGCCCACGGGGCAGGTGGCAAAGACCGCAATGGCTTTGGGATGAAAGATGTCGTAAGCCTCCTGAATGGCCTGCTTCAATTTCTTTTCTCCGCCGAAAATGATCTCCTCATCCTGCATATCGGTGGAAAAACAGTAGGGCATGAAGTTGTGGCCGTCCGGAGTGGTGGACGCGTCGGTCTGGTTCCGCCGGGTGAGCCAGCTGTAGAACCCGCACCCGATGGGCCCGTGGGTGATGTTGACGATGTCTCGGGTGGGCCCCAGGACCACCCCCTTGCACCCGGCGTAGCAACAGCCGCGCTGGCCGATGAGGCCGGGAACGGTACGTACGTTGGACTGGATCTGGGGTACATTTTCGCCTTCGACCCGGTTGACCACGATTCCTTTGGCCCGCTTTCGGGCGACCTTGGTGGGATACTTGGAAAGCATCTCCTCCTTGAGTTTTTCGGGGTCCATCCCTTCGAATTCCAATTTTTCTTTTTCCATTTCCTGGTCTTTTTCTGCCTTTGCCATATCGCTTACTCCTTGGGAGATTCTATTTAATGGGTGACGTCATCCAGAACATCGTCGCCGCGCTCGCCGGTCCGCACCCGAAGTGCATCGTAACACGGCAGCACAAAAATCATGCCGTCTCCCGGCTTGCCGGTCTTGTTGACCCGGATGATGGTTTTCACGGTTTTGTCCACCAGCTTGTCCGGCACCACGATCAGCAGGGCCCGCTTCGGGATCAGGCGACCGCTCTCGCCGAGCTGGGCGATGGCCTCTTCGTAGCCCTTTTCCGCCCCCTCCAGCAGGTGAAGGTCCACCAACCCCTTGCCGCGGCCCAAGGCCTCCCGACCGGTCATGGAGGAGATCCCCGCCTCGGACAGAGCCCGCTTGGTCTGGTTCATCTTGTTCATTCGAACGATGGCCATGACTTCTTTCATATCTCCACCTCTTCGGTCTCTCCGTCGGCGTTCTGTTTGACCCCCGAGCTGATGGTGTAAGATTCCAACACCGGAACGATGAAGATTTTTCCGTCGCCGAAGGCCCCTTTTTCTCCGGTCCGGGCCGCATTGATGATGGTCTTGACGGCGAAATCCTTGTCTCCGTCATTGACCACGGTCAGGAGCATCTCTTTGGGAATCTCGTCATAGGTCACCTCCCCGATCTTGATGCCCCGCTGTTTGCCGCGGCCCACCACCGACATCTTGGTGACGCCGGGAAAACCGGCCTCCATCAGGGCGGCCAATACGTTGTCTACTTTTTCGGGTCTCACGATGGATCGAATCATAATCATGGGGTATGTCTCCTTCCTAAGCGGCGATGCCGTAATCAATCAAAAGTTTTTCCAGTTCTTCGATCTCCAGAGGGGTCGGAACCACCATCATGTCATTGGCGTCGATCTTTTTGGACAGGGCCCGGTATTCGTCGGCCTGGGGGTGCTTGGGATCATACTCGATCACCGTCTGACGATTGAGTTCCGCGCGCTGAACCATGTTGTCCCGGGGTACGAAATGGATCATCTGAGTGCCCAGCCGGTCGGCCAGGGCATCGATCAGCTCTTTTTCATTGTCGGTCTTTCGGCTGTTGCAGATCAGCCCCCCCAATCGAACCCCGCCGGCCTCGGCGAACTTGACGATTCCTTTGCAGATGTTGTTGGCCGCGTACATGGCCATCATTTCCCCGGAGACCACGATATAGATCTCCTGGGCCTTGCCTTCCCGGATGGGCATGGCAAATCCGCCGCAGACCACGTCTCCGAGCACGTCATAGAAGACATAGTCGAGGTCCTCGCTGTCGGAATAGGCCCCCAGCTGCTCCAGAAGATTGATGGAGGTGATGATCCCGCGGCCGGCACAGCCGACACCCGGTTCCGGCCCGCCCGATTCGACGCAGAGGCTGCCCTGAAAACCCGCTTTACGCACATCCTCCAATTCCACATCCTCGCCTTCTTCCCGCAGGGTATCCAGGACTGTGCGCTGGGCCAGCCCGCCGAGCAACAGCCGGGTGGAATCGGCTTTGGGGTCGCATCCCACGACCATGACCTTATGGCCCGCCTCGGAGAGTCCGGCGACGGTGTTCTGGGTTGTGGTAGATTTTCCGATACCGCCTTTTCCGTAGATAGCGACTTTTCTCATTCGTGAATTTCTCCTTTAATTCCGCAATAAAAATGGTATAGAGTTCACTTCTATGTATCGCGCCCTGTTCCGGCACTTCCAAAACCATACGACGCGGTACTGGTGACTAAGAGAGCAACAGGAATGCCAAAGAGAATTATTCAGACATTTATTTTTTAATTACCCGTATTTATTTATTAAAAATTTACTACTTTGAAGAAGAACCACAATTACAATATTGTACAACCATTCATTTATGTATTGATCAAAATAACTCATTACATTTCTGTATGCGTATATGGACTTTATACCATTATCGAATTGAACGACACGAATGTAATAGTGAGATTCCCATGACCCATCATCCTAAAATCATGATCGTCGAAGACGAAACCCTTTTAGCGGCGGATCTTGCCGAATCCCTGCGTTCCCTGGGGTATACCGTCACCTCTCGAATCGGATCGGGCGAAGAGGCACTGGAAAGTATCGACGCGGCGTCTCCCGATCTGGTGTTGATGGACATTCAATTGGCCGGAGAGCTGGACGGCATCGAAACCGCCGGAAAAATCCGCCGGCTGCGAAATACCCCGGTGGTCTTCATGTCGGCCTTTTCCGATGAGTCTTTTCTGAGCCGCGCCAAAGACATTCAACCCTACGGCTACCTGGTGAAACCGGTGGCGCCCCGGGAGCTTCACACCACCATCTCCATGGCGCTCCACAAGGCCAAAATGGAAAAGGCGCTTCGGAAAAGCGAACACCATTTTCGAACCGTGGCCGAATCCACCTATGACTGGGAGACCTGGCGCGGTCCGGACGGGCGATATCTTTACCTGTCGCCCTCCTGCGAACGGATCACCGGTTATTCCCCCAATGACTTCTATGACAATCCCTTTTTTATAGAAGAGATCGTTCACCCCGAAGATCACGAAACCGTCAGCCGCCATATTCGGGAAGGAGAAAAACCGGGGCCGGTGGGTCACGTTCGGTTTCGAATCCGGCATCGAGACGGCACGCTTCGCTGGATCAGCCATTATTGTCATGCGGTCTACGATGCGCAAGGGGAATACCTCGGCCGACGATCCAGCAACCGGGATACGACCATGGAGCGGCGCCTGGAACAGGAACTGCTCCGGGGCGCCAAGCTCGAGTCCGTCAGCACCCTGGTCGGGGGCATCGCCCATGATTACAACAATTTGATCACCATCATCATGGGCAACATCGATCTGGCCCGGATGCTCGCCGACCCGAATGATGCGGCCCAGGCGGCGCTTTCCGAAGCTGAAGAGGCGGCCCTGCGGGCTCGGGAGCTGACCCGCCAACTGGTCACCTTCTCCAATAACATCCCCTCCATTAAAAAAACCGGTTCCATTCTACCGGTGATTCAGGAGGCCACCGATCTTTTGGTGTCCGGAGATGCCAATGAGTTTCGCCTGAATATGGCCGATTCCCTGTGGCCGGTTGAAATCGATTCGAACCAGATCGAAAAGGCATTAAAAAACGTGATCATCAATGCCCGGGAATCGATGACCGAGGGCGGGGTCATCACCATTCGAGCGGAGAACCTGGATCTGGTTTCCCGGGAAGGAGTACAGGACCTTCCGCTTTCGGAAGGAAAATACGTCAAGATTTCGGTCCGGGACCAGGGAAAAGGAATTCCTGAAGAGCATCTTCCCCGAATTTTCGATCCCTATTTCTCCACCAAGGAAAGGGGGACTCAGAAAGGAATGGGGCTGGGTCTGGCGGTGACCTTTGCCATTCTGAAACGCCACGGCGGCCTGATCACCGTCTCCTCCACTCCGGGGGCGGGAACCACCTTTTATCTATACATTCCCGCCGTCACGCCCAAACCCGCCGCCGGCACGGCCGCCGCAACGGATCAACTGCGGGAATTCGAATCCCACTGGCGGTCATCTGAAAAAGGAAAAGGGAAAATCCTGATCATGGATGATGAGGAAATGATTCGAACCCTGTTGATTAAAATGGTGGAAAGATTCGGCTATCAGGGCGAGTCGGTGAGAGACGGGGATTCGGCCCTGGAACGGTTTACGGCGGCCAAACAGGCGGGCGCGCCCTTCGACCTGGTGATCCTGAATCTGATCATCCCCGGCGGCATCGGCGGGCGGGATACGATTTCGCTCCTCAAATCGGTGGACCCCGGGGTGAAAGCCATCGCCTCCAGCGGGTACCCCAATGATCCGGTGATGAAGAACTGCCGGCTCTTCGGGTTTGACGCGGCCATTCTCAAACCCTACCATATGGAAGAGCTGAAATCCTTGCTGACCCGGTTGATTCCGGCCGATTAGCCGCCGGCGGCCCTGATGGAATCAGGTGGTAGGCTCAGAATTCCTTGAACGCGTCGTCTTTCAGGGGGAGAATATCCCCGGGGCCGACTTCTCTTGACGCCGCAATCGGCCGCCTTTGATTTTGAGGGGCTTCCCGATGCTTTTGTCGGGGCCGAGGATTTTCCCGGGCCGGTTTTATATCGGTGTGACCGTCCGCCCCCTCGCCACTGCGAATAATTCCGGCCAGGTCGGCCACATAGCGCTTCATCTGTTCGGTCTGCCGGTTCATCTCCTCGGCGGCCGATGCCGATTCTTCGGCGCCGGCCGCATTCTGCTGTATCCCCCGCTCCAGGTTCCCCACCGCATTGTTGATCTGCTCAATGCCCATGGCCTGCTCACGGGAGGCTTGGGCGATCTCGTCCACCAGCTCCCGGGTCTTGGCGACCCGGTCCGCCACCGCGGAAAAAACCGCATCGGTGCGGGACACCACTTCCGCGCCGTTTGAAATGCGGGTGACGGTGCCGTCGATCAGGCCGGCGGTATTCCGAGCCGCCTCCGCGGAGCGCAGGGCCAGATTTCGAACCTCATCGGCCACCACCGCGAATCCGGCGCCGGCTTCCCCGGCCCGGGCCGCCTCTACCGCCGCATTAAGCGCCAGCAGATTGGTCTGAAAAGCGATTTCGTCGATGGTCTTGATGATATTGGAGGTCTCCCGGCTGGCCCCGGCGATCTCTTCCATGGCCCGGGTCAGCTCCGCCATGGCGGTATTGGCCCGATCGGTGTCTCGACTCACCTCCTTCATGGCGGTGCTGGCCTGGCGGGAGTTTTCGGCATTCTGCCGGGTCATGGAAGCCATCTCCTCCAGCGAAGCGGCGGTCTCCTCCACGGTGGAGGCCTGAACCGTGGCGCCGTCGGCCAGAGACTGACTGGTGGCGGCAACTTGAAAGGCGGCCGATGCCACCTGCTCGGCGCCGTCGGTCACCCCTTCCACAATCCGGCCGATCGGACGGACCACCGCGTTGGACACCAGCACAATGATTCCGACGGCGATCAGCACCAGCACACCGGCGATCCCATATGCGCCCATCCGCATGTCCCGGACCGGTTCAAAAAACTCCCCGATGCCGATGCTGATCGCATAGGTCCACCCCAGCGGCTGAACGGGTTTGAAGACCGCCATCTTTTCGACCCCCTCCCAGGTGTACCGAACGATTCCCTCTTTTTGTCCCAGAATCTGCCGGCCGAATTCATAATCGGTGACATCCACCTTCATGATAAAGTCGGTATCGGGATGCGCCACCGTGATGCCGTTCTGATCGATTACGTAGGCGTAGCCCTCTTTACCGAATTTGACCGGCATGACGAACTCACGACTGAAATAGGCGAGGTCGACCACCCCGAAAAGCACCCCGACGATCCGATCGAATTCTTTGAGCGGCACTGAAAGCATAAACACCGCCCCGCCGGTGGCTCGACTTTTCAGGGCCCGGGAGTAGAACACCTTTCCCTGAAGGCTCTCCTGAAAATACCGGCGGTCGCCCACCTGAATGGCACCGGCAGTCCCCTCCTGGGAAGAAGCGACGATTTCCCCGTCGGTATCGGCGATGCTGATATTTTCATAGATCGGATAGTCCTGGAGAAGGGTTTTCAGCTGCTCTTCGGCCGACTCCCGGCTGGCCCGGCCGATAAAAGAATCGCTCACCGAAGTCAAAAAAATCTTTTGACGGCTCCAGCTGGTGAGATTGACCTCTTGGCTCTTGAGCCAGGATTCGAGAAAACCGACCGTGGCGTTCAACTGCTGATGCACCTGCCCCACCATCGCCTCCTCCAGGGCCTTCCTGGACCGGTATTGAGAAAACAGCGCGATGGCCCCCATACCGATGATCATCAATGCGATGGTGGGAAGCAGAAAACGATACTTCAGGCTCAGTTTCATTCCGAATCCTTCCGAAAACCGGTGAGGTACGAGGACGGTCGACTCAGTGCTTGAAACTCCGCTGGCCGGTGTAGACCATGGTCACATCCGCTTCGTTGCAGGCCTCGATGGCCTGGTAGTCGTTGGCCGAACCGCCGGGCTGGATCACCGCTGAAATCCCTTCCCGAATGCCGACATCCACTCCGTCCCGAAAGGGAAAAAAGGCATCGCTGACCATGGTCGATCCGATGAGCCCGCCCTTTTCTTCAGTCACCCGTTCATCAATGGCCTTCTTCTTGTCCAGATCCGTGAGCTCATTGTAGGGGGTCCCGAACTCCTCGAAGCAGTACCGGTCGGCCAGTTTTCGATAGGCCTTGTCCCGGGCGATTTCGGCGACCCCCACCCGGTCCTGCTCACCAGTGCCGATACCCACCGTGACCCGGTCCTTGACATAGATCACCGAGTTGGAGGTGATTCCGGCCTCCACCAGCCATCCGAAGAGCATATCGGTGTATTCCGCTTCGGTGGGCGCCCGTTCGATGCGGTAGGTTTTGCCGTGGTATTCGCATTCCGCCGGTTTGAGATCGGCCCGGGTCCGGGCTTGGGGGACGAAGGACCACTGCACGATCTGCCCCCCGTCGATGAGGCTTTTGAATTCCACGAACCGCTGGCCCACGAAATCCTGAAGCCGTTCCATTTTTTTTATTCGAATGACCCGAAGGTTCTTTTTCTGGGACAGGATGTCCATCACCCCGAATTCGAATTCCGGGGCCACCACCACCTCGGCGTACTGCTTCGAGATCGCCTTGGCCGTGGCCGGGTCCACCGGCCGGTTGAGAGCGATGCACCCGCCGAAGGCCGCCACCCGGTCGGCCATGTAGGCCCGGTCGTAGGCCTCGGACAGATCCTTGCCCTGGGCGACCCCGCAGGGGTTGTTGTGCTTGACGATCACCGCAGTGGGGGCGTCCTGGAAATACCGCAGGATGTTGAGGGCGTTGTCGGCATCGGTCAGGTTGGTCTTGCCGGGATGCTTTCCCGATTGAAGCAGTTCGATGTCCGAAGCCAGATACCGGCCCGGCTGAATGATCTCGACCTCCCCCAGCACCAGATTTCCATTCACCAGCCGATAAAGGGCCGCCTCCTGGCCTGGATTCTCTCCATACCGAAGCCCTTTCTTGGCCTTGTTGATGGTCCAGGTCGCCTTTTCATAAAAAAGGGTCTGCCGTTGGTCTTTTTCATCAATAAAGGCGATCTCCATACGGGGGGGAAAATGGTCGTCCACGATGGTTTTGTACATTTTTTTGAGATCATCGACCATGGTCAGCTCCTTTCATAGCACTGTCGAATGTCGGCGATGGTTTGACGGGACAGATAGTCGGCAATGGCCCGGTCGTACACGGCGGTGTGTTCAAAGGCCTTCCGGGCCAGACGGAACCGAAGGTCCAATGAGGTTTCTCCTCCTTGGGTCTTCATTTCGGAAAGAATCATGGGATAATCGGCCGGGTCCACCACCGAGGCCACCCGGATGAAATTCTTGGCCGAAGCCCGGATCATGCAGGGCCCTCCGATATCGATATTGCCCCGGGCCGCCTCCGGGGTGACGTCGGACTTGGCCACCGTCTCCTGAAAGGGGTAGAGGTTGACCACCACCATATCGATGGGCGCCGCCCCGGTCCGCTCCAGATCCGCCCGGTGGGCCTCGTTGTAGGTTTCGGTCAAGAGCCCCAGGTAGATTTTGAAATCCAGGGTTTTGACCAGCCCCCCCTGGGTTTCGGGTTGTCCGGTATATTGGGAGACTTGGGTCAGGTTCCCTTCCGCCTTTTCTCCCAGGATCTCCTTTATTTTTCCGTAGGTTCCGCCCGTGGAAAAAATCCGAAGATCCGGATTGAGATTCACCAGCTCGGGAATGAAGGTCTCCAGCCCGCTTTTATCGGAAACGCTTACCAGCACATGCCGCACCTTCACCGCATCATCGATTTGATTCACCACATTTATGCTCATATCTCCCCTTTCCTCCCGACGAAAACAGGCCGGAGGTCCACCCCACTCGGTTGTTCCAAAATGCTTCGCACGCCCCTTATCGTCCGATCGAATTCAAAAATACGGCCCTGATCATCGTTTCGGCCAAGCCTGGCCAAACCGGGCTAAAATAAAGCAGGCCGCCCCGAAACGGTGATCCTCGCCGAAAATACTAATCAGGAAGTATGAAATGCGTCAAGAAAAGAATCGCACCGGCTAAGGGACACAGATTTTACTCTGAGGCCTCGGAGTCCTCGTTGGAGCTGGATTGCATCTGCCGGTACACCCCCCAGGCCATCCAGCCGACGGCTGCAACCCCCAGGATCAGGACCGCCCAGAGCAGATACCGCTTCCAGGGAATTGGCGGCGGCGGCGGAATCAGTCCATCCGCTCCGGCCAGGGGAATCATCTCCCCGGTCGAGGCCCGCCGAATCAGCCCGCCCCGGTCCTTCCGGTTCACCATCTGAAGCAGGGGGTTGGCCGGCGCCGCAGCCGGTTCGGCCTGATAACTTCCGAAGGCCAGGGTAAAGGGCCCCGCACCCCGGGCCAGGAAGAGGAGTTCATGGGGAATATACCCCAGTTCCAAGACCGGAGGGCTTCCGCCCAGTCCGGCGTCTTCGGACTCGATTTCCAGCCGCCAATAGCGATCGGAAACCATGGAAATCGATACCGGATCACCGACCAGTTCCGTATCTTCCACCACCAGGTGATGAAAAAGCCCCCGAGCCCGAAACCGCCATTCGGCTTCTTCACGGGGACGGGAAAACAGGGCGCCTTGAATCAGGCTGTTGGGTTCCGTCAGCAGTACCGTCACCTCGTCCGCGGGAAACCGCCCCCCGGCGTCGAATTCAAAGGCGGGCTTTTCGCCTTCAGCGGAATGCCCGGAAATCTGAACATATCGCCTGGCCGAGCGGTCGGATTTCGAAAGCCCCCGGGCCTCCACGGCGGTGATCCGGGCCGACCGGGCCGCTTCGGGCCAGGAGATGCGAAGGTATCTGGCTTGGGGCCGGGGCAGTTGAATGGTTTGCCGACTCAACCGGTGCTCCCCGTACCGAAGCCGAACCAGGGTAGTCGAGGGAACCAACGTCACCCACTCATTCAAGTCCCGGCCGGCGGACACCGACACCCGGGCCACCAGGCTGTCGCCGGACTGAGTCCAATCCAACCGAAGCGCATTCGGAGGCTCCGCCAGCTTCCCGGCATCCACCAGATAGGCGCCGGGAATGTCCGCTTCGTCCCGGTTTTTCGGCCGGGTGCGGAGGATGGCCCCGGTATCGTCGGTGATGATTTGAAGCCACACATCCCCACCGCCGTCGGACGGGGCCTGAAAAAGGGGAAAAAAGGGAAGGGAAATCCATGGCGGTTCTTCCCCGGCTTCCGAGAGGTCCGGCCGGCGCAGCGCGTGGGGGACCGGCTCTCCATTCGCATTGAAGACTCGAATATCCCCCAGGTCCGGACGGGTGACCCTCCGGTAAACCGCTTCCGGGGGCGTGACCTGATATACGGCGCCGGGGCCCTCCGGCTTCAGAACCAGGCCGAAGGCGAAATCCGCCGAAGACGGATGCGCGGCAAACGCCGATGAAAAGGCCGATCCGGCCCACAGAAGGGTTGCAAGAAGAGACGGAAAGGCTTTGCACTTCATGATGATTCACTCCCGGCTTGGGAAGCCGCCGAGCCCGGGTCTTCCGGTCGGGGCGGCAGGGGCGACACGTAGCCGATGACCAGCATCAGCCCGCCCACCGCCAGAAAAGAGACGATTCGGGCGATGGTTCCGCTGCCGGCCAGGTCCACCACAAAGAGTTTCAAAACCTCGCACCCCAGCAGGATCGCTCCGGCGAACCAGACCGTCCGGCTTCCCTTTCGGGCGGAGACGGCCATGACGACGAAGGCGGTGAGGGCCCACAGAATGGACAGGGCCGCCTGGAACAACACCGATTCAAACAGGGCCCGGGCCGTGAACGGCACCCCGCCCCAGTAGTGAACCGTGCGGGCGGTCAGCCCGTTGAGCCAGAAAAAAACGGCCAGTGAAACCGCGAAATAGAGGATGCGGACCGCCGAGTCCGGCACTTCCGGGTTTTTCCGGACCCGGGCGTCCAGGAGCCACCGGAACAGGACCGCAAAGCCGAACATCTGGGCCGCATCCAAGGGATTGAGCACCGGCAGATAGGGCAGCGGCCGGGGATTGCCGGAATGGACGGCGGCTCCGAATTCCCACAGCCAGAGAAACAGGCAAAGCATTGCCGGTCCGATCGAAAGATACTCCCTTGAAAACCGGCTCACCGGCCAGGAAATTCGCTCGCCCCGGGCCAGAAGCAGCAGCACCGCCGCGCCGGGTACGGCGATCCACGCAATGAACCGCCAGGTATCGGCCCCGGCCACCCACCGGTGAACCCACCAGGCCGCCTCCCGGGCCAGCAGAAAAACCCCCAGCAGAAGACCGCCCAGGTGCCAGATGCGAACCGGCGCCGACGGCCACCGCCCTTCAAACCGCCTCAGCAGATCATAGTGGGCCGCGAATGCCGCGGCCCAGGCAAGCACATGCCATCGGGCGAAGGGATGGACGGCGGGGCCGTTCGAAAACCGTTCCATAGCGATCAGTCCCATGACCGGAAGCAGGGCCATGGGCGGATACCCGATTCCCCGCCAATCCAGCCCCCTGGAGATCCGCCCCATGGCCGCGCCGCTGAAGGCCGCAAACAGCAGCCCGGCCGCCACCCGGTCCGGCACCGGTGCGTAAAGGCGAATCTCATGGATGCCCGCCCCGATCCACCAGAGCACACCCCAGACCAGCATCACCCAATGAAACCCGCTTTCCCATTTGCGCAGGGATTCTTGATGCCGTTCCAGGTAATAAGCGGAAAAGAGACCGGCCGAAGCCACCGTCAACGCCCCCAGAAAGAGCCCGTTCACCACCGGCATCCCGCCGGTGGGAATCGGAAAGGTCAACCAGGTCGATCCCCAAAAAGCCGCTCCCGCCCCCCATTGCAGGAAAAGCCCGAAATTTCGGGTCACCGTCCGTTTCTGACGCACCCCCACCCAGACCAGGGCCGCACCCTCCAGGGACCACGCGGCCGCAGTCCACCGGCCGTCCAGAGCCAGCGGGATGGCCAGGCTCCCGAAAACCACGCCCAGGGCCAGAAAGGCCTCGGTCAGCATCCGCATGCCTTCCGCCTTCCGTCGCCAGAGAAACGTCGCCAGGAGGATGTAAAAACCGCTCAGGGCCAGGGCGCTGATGGCCAGGCCGTATTCGAAATCTGTTACCAGTCGAACCTGAAGGGCGAATACCACAATGGGAAGCCCGAAAACCAGGGTGCCGTCCACATATCCCTTGAGCCGGGGGGGCCGGCGAAGGGCGAAGAGCACGGAAATGGCCACGAAAAAAAGAAAGAACAGAATCAGAAAAGGCTCGGTAGTGGTGAAGTATTCCGGCCGGTAATATCGGTACCCCCAGCCGGTGCCGATGACGAAGGTGAAAATGAATCCGAGAAGATTGAGCGGCCGCCAGGCCTTGAACCAGGCCACCTGAAGAATCCCCGCATTGAGAAGGGCGTAGTAGGAAAAAAGCATGACATGGCTTCCCCGGCCGGTGGAGGTGAGCACCGGCGCCAGAAACCCGCCGGCGGCGGCGAAAGCGGCCAGGCTTTTGGCGTCCTGAAGCACCGCCAATGCACCCGAAAGCACCACCAGGCCCACCATCAACCCGAATGTCAGGGGCAAGGGTATTAAACTGTAAAGCCGGGCCGCCGCAAACAGGGTGAGATACAACATCCCGACGGACCCGCCCTGAAGGATGAGACCGTAACCGGGTCGGGAATCCCGCAGTCGCCATCCCAAGATCAGCAGTCCGATGGCCCCCAATGCCACGCCGGCCAGCCGGAATTCGATGGGAAAGACGGTTCTTTCCGCAATGAACTTGAGCAGAAACGCAACCCCGAAAAAGAGGATGACCACCCCGATGCGCACCACCAGGTTGCCGCCGGTGAAGAAATCTCGAATAGCGCCCGTGATTCGGGATACGATATCTTCCTCCGGCTCCGTTGCGGAAGCGGCTGCTTCGGCATTCTCATGGGCGGAGGTCTTCTTGTCCTGCCGTTTCAGAGGAATGATTCGGGGCGATTCGAATCTTTCCCAGGGCAAAGGGGGCGGTTCCGAGGAAGGGGGCTGGGATTCGGATGCGGAAGATTCGGGCCGGGTTGAAGGGGGCGCTTCCGCGGGGGAAGAAGCGGACGGCCGGGCGGGTTCGGTCTCCGGTTCCGGTGCGGCGTCCGTTTTTCGATCCGGTTTTTTTCCCACCGCCCGAAGTGCCGTCAGGCTGTCGAGTCGCTGTTCCAGCCGCATCAATCGATGTTTGAGATTGACCACCACGGCAGTCAGACACCCCAGAACCAACCCCATGACCGCACCGCCCTCATGCAAAACGGCACCGCCTATGATCGCCCCGATTATGCCGAGAAAAATGGTCAGGATCATGTTATTCCTGTTGCGATCGGTACACCTTAAAGTGATTTAAAATATCCTCCGCCCGATAAAGCAGGACTTTTCACTCTTGAAAATACGCTCAAGATCCTTGATAATTCATTTATTAAAAGAAGGAAAGCCGAAATAAAAAGAAAAGCCGACCATTTAAAAATAAGGATTTCGAAAAAATGAAGCACGCCACCAAATTGACCGATCTCCAACTGGAGCTTCTAAAACTTTTTTCTATGGATATTTCAGATCAGGAATTAAAGGATATCAAGCGAATTTTAGGAGATTATTTTTCGCAAAGACTTTTCTCTGAAACCGAAAGAATTTGGAATGAGAAAAAGTTGAAAGACAGCGATATGGATAAGTGGCTAAAAGAATTATCATGAGGCTGGTAATAAATACGAATGTGATTTTGGTTTCTGTAAGTCCCAAGTCAAAGTATCACTGGATTTTTCAAGCGTTAAAATCCGAGCGTTTCGACCTGCTGGTGACCAATGATATCCTTTTGGAATATCAAGAAATTCTTGAGAAAAAATACAGCACCAGCGCTGCCAAACTATTATTGGGCACATTGGACGTTCTCCCCAATGTGCATGAAATAACACCAAATTTTTACTGGAATTTGATCATCCAAGATCCTGATGACGATAAATTTGTAGATTGCGCGATTTCAGGCAATGCAGATCATTTGGTTAGCGAAGATTCGGATTTTAACATCCTGAAATCGATTGATTTCCCGACAGTGTCAGTGCTGAACATTCAAGAATTCAAGGAAATACTAAAAAGGTCCTGAAAGACCACCTCCCTATTCGATTCCAAGGCTTCAGCAAGCGCATCTTTCACTAAAAATCAACTATGGCCGGCCCGAATCCAACTTAAAGTGAGATTTACTCTTCAAACAACGGCGTACTGATATACCGCTCCCCGGTGCTCGGCAGAATCACCACCACCCGCTTTCCCGTGATGTCTTCCATCTCCGCCAGACGGCGGACCGCAGCCACCGCCGCGCCCGATGAGATGCCGCAGAGAATGCCCTCCATCCTGGCCAGCTTTCGGGCGGTGTCGAAGGCTTCCTCATTTCCGACCTTGACGACCCGATCGATCAGGTTTTGGTCCAGAACCCCGGGCACAAATCCGGCCCCGATCCCCTGAATTTTGTGCGGGCCGGGTGATCCACCCGACAGCACCGGAGAATCCTCGGGCTCCACCGCCACAATCCGCACCGCCGGCCGCCGCTTCTTGAGCACCTGAGCCACCCCGGTGACGGTGCCCCCGGTTCCTACGCCCGCCACGAATACATCGATCCGACCGTCGGTATCCGCCCAGATTTCCTCTGCGGTGGTTTCCCTGTGGACCTTGGGATTGGCGGGGTTGTTGAACTGATCGGGCATGAACACGTCGTCCCCCTTGCCGTGAAGCCGGCCCGCCTCTTCGATGGCGCCCTTCATTCCCTGATCCCCGGGGGTCAGCACCAGTTCCGCCCCCAAGTGCTTCAACAGCTTGCGGCGCTCGACACTCATGGTCTCCGGCATCGTCAGCCGAAGCCGGTATCCCTTGGCCGCGCAGATGAAGGCCAGGGCGATGCCGGTGTTGCCGCTGGTGGGCTCCACGATCAGGGTATCGGGGCCGATCTTGCCCGCTTTTTCAGCCTCATCGATCATGGAAGCGGCGATCCGGTCTTTGACGCTGCCCAGGGGATTGAAAAATTCGAGCTTGGCCAGGACTTCAGCATCCAGATCGGCCGCAATGCGATTCAACCGAACCAGGGGGGTTTTGCCGATGGTGTGCTGCATGTTGCTGTAAGTGTGCATGTGTCACCTCATATGGATTAGCGATAGACGAGCTTGGGGGTTTCCATAAACACCTTGGTATTGGGCGGAATCGATTTGGTGATCCAGACATTGCCGCCGATGACCGACCGTTGCCCGATCACCGTATCTCCGCCGAGGATGGTGGCCCCGGAGTAGATAATCACGTCATCCTCGATGGTGGGATGCCGTTTGTGCCCCCGCAGCTGTTCTCCGGCGTCTCTGGGAAGAGAAAGCGCCCCCAGGGTCACTCCCTGATAAATGCGGACGTTCTTTCCGATTTCGGTGGTTTCGCCGATCACCACGCCGGTGCCGTGGTCGATCACGAAGCGCTCGGCGATTTGTGCCCCGGGATGAATGTCGATGCCGGTGATGTTATGGGCATACTCGGTCATGATGCGGGGCAGAAACGGCACCCCCAGTTCCAGAAGCCGGTGAGCCACCCGGTAGACCGCGATGGCGAAAATGCCCGGATAACTGAAGATGATTTCGTCGAAGTTCTTGGCCGCCGGATCTCCGTCATAGAATGCCGCCACATCCTTGGCCAGGACCCGCTGAATGGCCGGTATGGTCTGCAGCAGCTCCAGGGTCAGTTCATTGCCGCGATCTTCGCAGTCCTGGCAGACCTGCTCATACCGAAAGCAGTCATGGCGGATGCTGTGGCCGATCTGCACCGACAGTTTATCGAAAAGCACCGACACCGATCGGCCCATGCTGTATTTGAGGTTGACCGGATCGAGTTTCTCCCGGGTGAAATAGCCGGGGAAAAGCACCTCCCGAAGATGATAAATAATATCGATCACCGCCTCCCGGGAAGGAATCGGTTCATAGGCGATATGGTGGGGGCAGGTATTCTGCTCGCACCCCTGAATGATCTCCTCCACGATGCTCGGGATCTGTTCCCGATATTTCATATGGGCGATCACATCGGTCTTGCAGCTTCTGTCGTGATGTTTGTTCCGGGTATCCATTTAATCCTCCTGGGGGTCCTCCTGCCGGGGTGCTTCTGATGTTCTTCTGAAAATACCCGATGCGTCGGATATCTTCAGCAGGCCCGTGCCTTCACCCAATAGGGGGACATTTCCCTGAGCCGGGCGATGAGAGGGGGCAATTCCTCGAGCACGAAGTCGATCTCTTCCCGGGTATTGTAGATGCTGAGGCTGAAGCGAACGGAGCCGTGGGCCGCGGTAAACGGCACCCCCATGGCCCGCATGACGTGGGAAGGCTCCAAAGAGCCGGAGGTGCAGGCCGATCCGGAAGAGGCGCAGACCCCCAGCTCATCCAGCATCAGCAGAATGGCTTCCCCTTCGACGTATTCGAAAGAGATATTGGTGGTATTGGGCAGCCGGTTTTCCGGATCGCCGTTGACCATGGAATTGGGCACCCGCTCCAGCAATCCGGCTTCCAGCCGGTCCCGAAGCTCCCGGACCCGGGTGTTCTCCTCTTCCAGATGGGCGCCGGCCAGTTCCGCCGCCTTGCCCATTCCCACGATGGAGGCCACGTTTTCGGTGCCGCCCCGCCGGCCCGATTCCTGGTGTCCGCCGACCATGAAGGGGGAAAATTTGGTCCCCTTTCGAACATACAGCGCCCCCACCCCCTTGGGGCCGTGAAGCTTATGACCGGAAAGGGAGAGCATGTCGATGGCGCTGTTTTGAAGATCGATGGGTATTTTGCCTACCGCCTGGACCGCATCGGTGTGAAATACGATGCCGCGGGAGGTGACCTCCCGGGCGATCTCTTCCACCGGAAAGATGACGCCGGTTTCGTTATTGGCCCACATGATGCTGACCAGAGCGGTGTCATGGGTGAGATGCTTGTAGAGATAATCCAGGTCCAGCCGCCCTTTTTCATCCACCGGCACGAAGGTGGTGCGGTATCCGTTACGGGCAAGGTATTCGCCCAGGTTTTTGATGGCGGAATGCTCCACCCGGGTGGTGACGATGTGCTTCTTGTCGGGGTAGGATCTCAGGGCCGCCCAGATGGCGGTGCTGTCGCTTTCGGTGCCGCAGCTGGTAAAAACGATCTCTTCCGGCGAGGCTCCCAGCAGATCGGCCACCCGGGAGCGGGCCTCCTTGACCTTCATGCCGGCTTGACGGGCGAACCCGTACATGCTGGAAGGGTTGCCGTATTGCTCCCGCAGAAGGGGGATCATCTC
Source organism: Desulfococcaceae bacterium (assembly GCA_046541495.1). Lineage (GTDB taxonomy): Bacteria > Desulfobacterota > Desulfobacteria > Desulfobacterales > Desulfococcaceae > JAABSQ01. The sequence goes on along the minus strand of JBKHDE010000021.1, from coordinate 4,536 downwards.
ATCCACCACTTCCGGAGCTACCCGGGTGGTGGCATTGTTGTCGAAATAGATGATGTCTTTCATTCCTGCACCTCCTCGACCACCAGGTCCGGAACCACGAATTCCCTCAGTTTCTTTTCGACGAAGTCCTTCAGCGTCACATTGGCCGACTTGCAGCTTGCACAGGTACCTTTGAGTTTCACCTGCACCCGGTTTCCGTCCACATCCACCAGTTCGATATCTCCGCTGTCTTTTTTCAGGGCCGGTTTGACTTCCCGCTCCAGGGTTTCTTCGATCAGTTTGATCTTCTGGATATTGCTCAGCTTTCGGGGCGCCGTCTTCTCAACCGGCGCGGGAGCGCCGTATTCCTGAATCAGGGCCTCGATCTGTTCGTGGCATTTGCCGCAGCCGCCGCCCGCCTTGATGTAGTTGGTGACATCCTCCACCGCTTTGAGCTGGTGCTGAGACAGAGCCTTTTTGATTTCTACATCGGTAACCCCGAAGCATTCGCAAACCACCTCCCCCTCTTTTTCTTCCACCGGGGTTCCCCGGTAACAGGCGATGGCCTTTTCCAGAGCCTCCTGCCCCATGACCGAACAGTGCATCTTTTCTTTGGGAAGCCCCCCGAGAAAGTCCACAATGTCCTGGTTGGTGATCTTCTCGGCCTCGGCCAGGGTTTTGCCCTTGAGCATTTCGGTCAGGGCCGAGGAAGAAGCGATGGCGCTGGCGCAGCCGAAGGTTTTGAACTTCACATCCGTGATCCGTTCATTTTCATCCAACTTCAGAAAGAGCTTCAGCGCGTCTCCGCAGGCCATGGAACCGACCTCCCCGACCGCGCTGGCATCCTCGATTTCACCGACGTTTTTCGGATTAAGAAAATGCTCCCTAACTTTATCTGAATATTCCCACATATATCTCACCTCTCTGGCAATTTGATTGATTGCCGAATTCGAATGTTTGCGGAAAATGGCATTATCATCTCATACTTATAACCACGATGATGAAAAAAAAAAGAGATCACCTCCTTTCTCTTGAAATTTCGAAAAAATACAGGATTCCCCCTATTTTCAAACGGATGCTTTCAGGGATACGTTTAATGATTCATTCATGTAAGCCGTTCAACCCACTTGTTCAAATTCCGAAAGGAGTAACCCCATGCCGGAAAATACCGGAAACAGAGAAATTCACCTGAAAGGCCGTCCCAAGGGCATGCCGACGGAGGACCACTTCAAACTGGTGGAAACCCCGATTCCCCAGCCCGAATCGGGAGAAGTGCTGGTGAGAAACATTTTCATGTCGGTGGACCCCTATATGCGGGCCCGAATGCGGGAAGGGAAAAGCTATGTGGAACCGTTTCAGGTCGGCCAACCGTTGGACGGCGGATGTGTAGGTCAGGTCGTCCGGTCCGAAAACGGGCCGTTGGAAGTCGGCGCCTACGTCCTGGGCGCCAAAGGATGGCGGGAATATTACGTGTCCGACGGCGGAGATCTGACCCGAATCGATCCCGGCGTCGCACCCATTCAGGCCTTTCTGGGGGTGGTCGGCATGACCGGCATGACCGGCTACACCGGTCTGCTGAAGTTCGGCCGTCCCGCGAAGGGCGATACCGTCTTTGTCTCGGCTGCGGCCGGAGCGGTGGGTTCGGTGGTCTGCCAGGTGGCCAAAATCAAAGGCTGTCGGGTTATCGCCAGCGCCGGATCGGAGAAAAAACTCGAGTGGCTCAAATCCGAAGCCGGCGTGGACCAAACCATCCATTATAGGCGTACCGAGGACCTGACAGCTGAACTCAAACGGAAATCACCGGATGGCATCGACATTTATTATGAAAACGTGGGCGGAGATCACCTGGAAGCGGCTTTGGCCAACATGAACGATGCCGGTCGGGTGGTCATGTGCGGGTTGATCTCCCAATACAACGCCGAGGAATCCCCCTGCGGACCCGGTAATCTTTTCAATGTGATCACCAAACGACTCACCATGAAGGGTTTTATCGTTTCCGACCACATGGATGAATACGATGCCTTTCTCTCGGATATGGCCAAATGGATTCAAGCAGGCAAAATCAAATGGAAAGAGACGGTGGTCGAAGGGATCGAAAAAGCGCCCGAAGCCTTTATCGGCCTCTTTCACGGCGAGAATTTCGGAAAGATGCTGGTCCGGGTCGGCCCGGACCCCGCCGTTTGAGCTTCCCTCTTTTCTTCAGCCTCACTTCAGCATTCTCAATACCTCTTCCTTCAAACCTTCTCCGCCCGACCGGAATCGGGCGGAGCCTTTAAGTCCCAATTTGCACATTCATTCCTCAGTTTCCTCGATCTGGTGTAAAATTTGCTAACACTATTTCGGTAGAGGCGGAGAACTTCTCTTGCAATTTAAGGCCGAATCTGATTCATAAGACGGCTTTTTAGACTGAGCGGATCATCTGACGGATTGGTGAACAGATTGGAGTACGGTTCGGATGGACGCCTTGGCGGGGCGGTTTGATGAACAGATTCGGGGCAAGCCATCGACGCAGAAACTTTTTCTCTAACAGATCTTCAGGATTTGGAACAGATGAAACTCACAAGCAAACCATTGATTTTTAAAATAATACAAAGAAAGCATCACAAAATCGAGGTTCAATTCTTCACGAACCGGTGATTTTTTTATCATCATCCTTTGAATCAACTTCTTCAAAATCTTGATGATTGTAGATGGTAAAGGGAATCAGCTTGATTCTAATATTCGGAAAGACTAAGGAGCGGCGGCAAAAATGGTTGGACTTTCTCATTTGAAACACCTTCGGTTGAATTTTTGCAGAGGTGAACATAAAAAACATCGGAAATCCGAAAAAATACTTCGAGATGCCGCCGGCAAAATGGATAATCCGCATCGTCAGCGAATCGATCGATTGCGAAGGGCCAGCGGCATGAAACGGGAACATTTCGACGCAACGGTCATGGACCTGATCGCCCGGCAGAAAGCGGATCTGGTCCAAGGCGAATTGTCCGAGCGGCTCGCCCTCACTGAGTCGGAATTTCAGGACATGATCGAAATAGACGGCGTCATATATCTGTATCTGATTTGGCTCGACCGAATTCCGGCAACTCCCACCCGGACCGCCTCCCATCCCCCGAACCGGTGGAAAAACCGAAATATCCCTCTTACCTCCGAAATGGCCCAGTGGCTTCATGCAATGGAACGGACCGAAAAGATTTTAAAAAAGATCGGCTCGGATGAGTAATCCCCGGTCGGCAGGTCTGAGGTCGATTTCCTCCATCATAAAAGCCGTCCCCATAGCACACAGGACGGAAAGTCTCCTTCCCAATTAGGGTATTCCGAAGGTAAAAATCCGGTTCACCCCGATTTACTTGCCTCCGCCAATATGGCAAATTCAATCCAACATCAAACCACGCCGGAAGAAGGAGGCCCAATGTATAAAAAAAAATCATCCAAAGAAGAAATTCTCACCGTCTGCGCCAATTGCCAGAAAGTGAGAGCGGATGATGGGGAGTGGCTGCACGATTTGTATTTTTTACAAAAATTCCCCTCAGTCAAGGTGACCCACAGTATTTGTCCGAAATGCCTGAAGCAGTTATATCCCTATCTTTATGAAGCCACTTTGGAACGAACGACTTCTGAAAGCCAGGGATAAAAGCCGATACCCATGGGGTGAGCGACACCTGATGAATGGGGGAAAAATGATGAACGGCAAAAAAGATAGGGTTTTTCGAAGGCCATTTTCCTACTTCCCCTGATTGACTCAAGAAAAAATAAGGAATAAAGTATTACTCAAAACAGCACAATTCACAATCCATTTGGTATTGTGCTTTTCGGAAGTCAGGTCCGCCCCTGCTTCCGATCCGATCAGCGCCCCGCCCCCCCTGGGGCGCTGATTTCTTTCTTTTACCGAATGCACTCAGTCGATTCCGGTGAAATCAAAAAAAATTCCGAAGCCCCTTGAACGGCGCCATACCGGTATTATAATTCAGCACATAACACCCTATGTATAGCCTGCCCTGAACCGGGGCGGGCTTTTTTGATTACTGCTGATCCATAATCTCCCGGATCAAGGGGTCGATATTGTCCAGATTGATGTCCGACCCTTTTTCCAGAACGATTTCCAGATTCGCCTTGCGAAGCTTATTGAGCAGGCTGTTGATGATCAGCATCAGCAGCTTTATCCCGCCCTTCGGCCGCTGTTTAATGAAATAGAGAATGTCGGACCTGTGAATCCGCAACATGGTGGACGGCTCGGCGCTGGTGACACTGGCGGTTCGCTTTTGTGAAATAAAGATGGCCCCTTCGCCGAAGACATCTTCCCGATCGATTTTGCAGACAAAGACCGATTTGCCTTTATCATCCTGTATAGACACCTCGACACTGCCCGCCAGCACCACAAACAGGTACTCGCTCAATCCTCCTTGAGAGATGATCTGATCTCCCGGCGCATAATGGACCACTTCGGCCTCTCCCAACAGTAAATTCAGATCCTCCGGATTCAAATACTTGAACATCTTGATCTCTTTGATCCGGTCGAGATACCGGCCCAACCTTGCCGCGTCACCCACGGGCACCTCC
>JBKHDE010000020.1:0-34090 GCA_046541495.1 Desulfococcaceae bacterium | reverse complement strand
TGGGTATTTTAATAACACTCTTGGTTCAGTTTTCCTGCGGGGACAAGCCGACCCAAAGGCCGCCCGCCGGCCATGAAAGTTTCACTTTTTTCGGAGTCGACGCCGGCACAATCCTCACCAAAAGCCTGCGGGATGATCTCGAAGAGACCCTGGGGCCCGGCGGTGTATCCGGCCGAAACACCATCGATCTGGAGATCAATTATACCGGGTTTTTGGCCGAGCATTTTCCCGCCTTGGCGGTATTGAACCGACGATTGAACAGCACCGGCGGAATTCGCGTGGAACACGACGCCACCCGCCTGACCTATCGATACCTGCGCAACCGGGATACCCCCTTTGATTATGTGGAACTGCTCTTCGCCGATGTTACCGGCCGTCCCCTTCGGATTACCATTCGGTCCGCCCGAGAAGGGCCGGAGATCCTCGATATTCTTAGGGAAAATTACGGACAGCCGAGGACCCTCGACTGGGGCGGGGATATCAACCGGTCGCTGGTGTGGGAGCGGAAAGGAGACGTGCTCATCTTTTCCGTCCAGGCCAACCAGTTCGATGCGCCCGTCTACCGGATCGACCTCTACTATGTGGATGAACTGGAGGCCCTCGTGGAGCGTGAGGAAAGGCAGCGGCTGAAGCGGAATCAACAAAAACAGAAGGCCATGGACAAGGCTTTTTCTTAATTCATTTCAGCGCCAATCCGGCGGCACCCACGGGGAAGGGAATCATCATGGCAGAACCGACCACGGTACAGATTTTTTCGCTCAGCACATGCTACCATTGCAAGGCCCTTCAGAAACTGCTCGACAAGTACAATGTCCCGTATGAGAGTGTGGATGTGGATCTTCTGGAGGGTGAGGACCGGGAAAAAATAATGGAGCAGATCAAGGTCCTGAATCCGGCCGGCACCTTTCCCACCACGATCATCGGGGACCGGGTGGTGGGCGGCCATCAGCCCCAGAAGATCATGGATATTCTGAGATCCCAAAAAATCCTGAAAATGAGCCCCCTTCAAAAACTCTTTTCCAAAATCATCGGTGAAACCTGAATCACCCGTGTCATCCTCTATTCTCGCTCCATCAGAAGGATGAGAAGGGTTCAGGCCGTCATTGTCGGGCTGATTCTGGCCCAGGGCTTGGCCACCCTTCAGGTCTATCTGTCCAATGCCGCCTATCTGGATAAACTGACTGCGCTCCAAAAGGCCGGATATCTGACCGTTCCCAATCGCCTGGTCATGGATACCCTGGCCCGGTTCGGGCCGGCCTTTTTCGGGGGGCTTTTCTTTACCCTGACCGTGGGTTTGGCCCTGAGCCTGGCGGCTTTGACGGCTGCCTGGATATCAAATCGCTTTTTTCCGGAATCCCGCGGATTCCAAACAGGACTCCTGGTTTTCTGGGCCGGAACCCTGGTCTGGGTAAATCAGGACGGATGGGCGCCGCTGGCATCGGCCTATTTTCTGGTGATTCCTCCCAGCGTGTTTTATCTGGCCCGGAAACATCCGTCGGCTTCGGCGAAGGGTCGCTCGGGCCGCAGAGTCCTTCTTCATCCGGCCTGCATTCTGATCCTCCTGATGGTGGGCGCCGATCAAATGACCCCCGGCATGTTTACCCGAATCCGGGACCGGTTGCTGCTCACCAATCCGGTGGGGCGATCCATCAACGATTTCTATTACCGGTATACCCTGTATCCGGCTCAGGTGTTTAAATCCCCGGCCCAGGACTTGATCCGTGCGGTCTACTTGGCTGAAAATCTTGAACCGCCTTTGGCGGAACAGCTTAAATGGACCCTGACCCGGTTGGACTATCCGGTCATCGATACCCCCAAGGCATCTGATCTGGTCATTTATCAGAACGGAGAGTCGCTTATCTTCGCTCATGACGGAAAATCCATTTTGTCGGTTCCCCCGGATGCGCTTCTGAAATCTCCCCGGGATACCCTTCAAGCCTTTTCCAGGGGGGTGGATCGCTTCGGCCCCTTTCGCCGGGTCACTTTTCTGTCCCTGATGGCGGTATCCGGTTTGTTCATCTATCTTATCCTCTACCTTCCTTCTTATTTTTTCGCATGGATTTTCGGAAGGGCGGTTCAGGGCCGGTTTCAAAAACCCCTTCCGGTTTCCATGGCGGCTGCGGTTCTGTGTGTCGGAGCCGGCATCACCCTGCTTTCGGCGGCTTCTGCGGAAAAGCCGCCCCGTCTCCCCCCCGACCTCCTGAAGAATCAACTGACCTCCCCGGACCCGGCGGAGCGGGTAACCGCACTGCGCTATCTCTATGCCCGTAAGATCGATATCGCTCCATACGAGGTCCATCGGAAAATGGCGAAAAGCCCTCAACCGCTGGAGCGGTATTGGTTGGCTCGGGTTCTGGAATTCAGCCGATCTCCGCAAACCTATGAGACCAATTTGGCACTGTTGAGTGACCCCCAAATCAATACGGCCTATATGGCCTATCTTGCCCTGGGGCGTCGCGGAGATCGCCGGGCGGTGGCGGAGATTCTGGAGCGGTTGAATAGCGAAGACCGCTGGTATGTCCAACTGTATGCGTACAAGGCGCTTCGGAGATTGGGATGGAGGCAGACCGTATCCGGTTAAAACCGTTTGTGATCGCCTGTGCCGGAATGTTTGTGTTGGAAGGGGCGGCGGGGGTGCTGATGGGTATGGGCTGGTCTTACCCGATGGCCGTATTGGGGCTGGTCCGGGTGGCGGAGGCGGGTCTGGTGATCTGGGTTTTTCGGCGATGGGGCCGGGGAATGAGCGATCTCGGCCTGGCTCGGGATCAGATTCCGGCCGGTCTGAAGCAGGGGATAATCTGGTCCCTTGGGTTTGGAATTCTGGTGCTGATCGGGTTCGGGGTTCTGCTGCTGATGGGTCAGAATCCGTTGAAGCTCCTTTACGTGCGGCTTCCGATCGATCCGATCGAGCGGTTCTGGTATCTTCTGGTCGGTGGAATAATTGCGCCGGTCGCGGAGGAGCTTTTTTTCAGGGGGGTGCTCTACGGCTATTTTCGGCGCTGGGGGATCTTCTTGGCTCTGGCGGCCAGTTCCCTGCTCTTTGTATCGGCCCATTCCACCGGCGGATTTCCGGTCACTCAGACAGTGGGCGGGGTCCTGTTCGCGCTGGCCTACGAGTACGAGGGGACCCTTCTGACCCCGATCACCATTCACGTGTCGGGCAACCTGGCCTTGTTCAGTTTTTCCTTTTTCGGATGAGGTTGAGCTACTCAACGAAAAAGCACCTGTCTGTTTTTCCTGCATTCGGGACAAACCACCAGTGTCGGTCCGACAAGCCGCCCGGCCCGGGAATGCAACCCGGAGAACCGGTTTACCCGCCGTAGCGGAAGGCTTCCAGCGGGTTGTATTTGGCCGCCTTGTGAGACGGATACAGGGTGGCCAGAAAACAGATGAGCAGAGTGGAGGCGGCGATCACCAGGACATCCGGCGCTCTGAGACTGACCGGCAGGGTGGAAAAGAAATAGACGTCGGTGGGCAGTTCGATGAAATGGTACTCCCTTAGGAGCAGACAGAGAATGAAACCCGCCAGCAATCCGAAGAGGGTGCCTACCCCTCCGATGACCATGCCCTTATAAACGAATATTTTCTTGATACTTCGATCGGTGGCGCCCATGGCCTTGAGAATGGCGATATCCCTGGTTTTTTCCATTACCATCATGATCAGGGTGCTGGCGATATTGAACGCCGCCACCAGAATGATCAGGGCCAGGATGATGAACATCACCGTCTTCTGGAGTTTCAGGGCGGAAAAAAGGTTGCGGTTCATCTGCATCCAGTCCTGGGCCCAGTAGGGGAACCCGAGCATGGAGACGATTTCGTCAGCAATCGCCCGGGCTTTGTATACATCTTCCACCCGCACCTCGATTCCGGAAATGGTATCTTCCACCCGCAGCATCTTCTGGGCGTCCGACAGGGTGATGTAGGCCATGGCTTTGTCGAACTCATAGAGCCCCGATTCATAGATGCCCATGACCTGGAACCGGCGGATGACCGGCATGCGACCGATACTGCCTCCGGAACCCCGGGGCAGGACCACCGATACCAGATCGCCTTCGCCAACCCCCAAATTGGCGGATAGCTCCTTGCCCAGAAGAATGCCGGGTATCAGGGGTCCGGAAGCGTCACCCTCGGTTCCGGGGGTATCGGATATCGGTTCCGCATCGCTCCGATCGGAAGCGGACCGGGCCAGTTTTTGAAGCGCCGTGGGATCAAGGGTTCCGATGACCCGGCCGGCGGTCTCCGGGTCCACACCCCTCAGGACCGATCCGAAAATCCCCTTGGGGGATCGAAGCATGACCTGGGTATAGATATAGGGGGTCGCCGCCTCCACCCCGGGGGCTTCGCGGATGGTCTCCAGGGGGTCCCGGTAATCGGTAAAGGGGCCGCCGTGGTGAAGGATGACCGCATGGGAAGTGACGCCCAGGAGTCGATTTTTCAGTTCCGAATCGGCCCCGGACATGACCGCGATCACCACCACCATGACCATGACGCCGACCGAGACGCCGGCGGTGGACAGCAGTGAAATCAGAGAGACGAAGGCGGTTTTCCGCCGGGCGCGAAGATAACGGCGGCCGATAAAAAATTCAAAGGGCATAGGGGATTCCGTTTCCACAAAGGATGGGTTGAATAGGAGAAGTTATCATTTTCTCTCAATGAGTCGATCTTCAAATGTATCGGGGTCCACCGTCACATTTCCCAGTCGTACCGATTCGATCGGGTCCAGTGAAGGAATGGACGAGAACACCGATATTTCCCTGGACCGGGTATCGAATTCTGTGACGATGCCGAGACCTAAGGTGTGTCCTGCCGAATTTACAAAGGCGATCAGTTGATGCCGGTGAAAAAAGGGAGACGGAAAGACGGCGAACCGGGTCCAGGAAAAGGAGATCGAATATCCGTCCTGAAAATGGCTTTTGAAATTGACGGTGCGCCGGGCTTTGCGGGCCGCGCTGCTTCGGGTGCGGACCGCGTCCGAAACCGGCAGATCGACCACCCTTAGATGATTCATCCGCCGCAGCGGTTCCAGAATAGACCGAAGTTCCTGATGTCTTTGCAGGCAGAAAAGGGTCGTGGGTCGCAGCAGATCCACCTCCGCCTGTTTCAGGTGCATGCCCCCCCGATCCGGATCGACCAAGCCGTTGGTGTCGTAGACCACCGCCCGGGCGCCGGCTTTCAGGACGGTGTCGGTCAGCCGGGCCGCGCCGACCAACATGGGGAGCATATGACCGGTCGGGGAGGTCGACCCCACAAAATGGCGCCACCTTGCCCCCCGGGGTGGAAAGCCGTCGCGTACATTCCGGGACAGCGCGGCAGTCAACGTGGCGGGCGGACCCAGGCTGGCCTGGCCGGGATCACCGTCCAGAAACGCAATGGTGCCCGGTTCCCGGCAGGTTTCCTGAAAGAGATAACGAGCAAAAGTGCTTTTTCCCACATCGGGAGCGCCCACCACCATGAGAATGCCTGTAAATTCTTCAAAATTCAGAGATTTCCAGGCCGGGGGAAGATCCAGTGAGGAATCGGTTTCGTTTGCCATGACTTGCAGAAGGCGTTTTTTTTGAAATTTGAGTTCATATGTCAAGCTCTAAGCCTGATAATCTATATCGGAAAGCCTGGAAGGGCAAACAAAAAAAGCGGCCAAATTCAAAGACGAACTCTATTCCAATTAATGTAGCTCATATTAATGTAGATCATCGATTTTGAAGGAGTGGTTGCAAATTGACACCTGAATGGCCTTCATATACACTGGATGCTGCATTAACAGCGAGTGCCCTGAAATGGAACCGCCGAAGACATCCTCAAGAAGGTAAAGGAGCTTAAAAATGGACGGAAGAGAAAGAAGTGATGCATATCGTCAGAATGTAGAGGCGCAGTTAAAGGAATGGAAGGCCAAAATCGAAGAGTTAAGAGCAAAATCTGAAAAGCTCGGCGCCGATGCCCGGGTGGAATATGCCGAACAGATTGAATTCTTGAAAGAGCGTCGGGAAGAGCTGAGGGACCGATTAAGAGACATGCGGGAAGGAGGCGACGACGCCTGGAAGGCTTTTAAGACCGGCATGGAAAAGGGAATGCACGAGTTCGCCGCCGGTTTGAACCAGGCGATGGCGATTTTTCGGGATAAGCGCAAGAGAGAAAGGGATAAAAATGAGGAGGATGCATCCGCCGAACCCGAGGTCTGCATTCGGGCGGAGGTGCCGGAACACGCCCGCTTCGACGACGAAGATATGGGCTGTGACGACGGCAGAGAAGGAAAGAACGACTAAACCCGCTCTGATAATTTTTCAGCCGTGATTCGAATTCGGTACCAGAGATAGGCGATGATCTCCCGCGCCATGGAGAACCACCGGTGTCGGGATGCCCTCTTCTTTCCGCCGCGATCGGCGGCGCTGCCCTCGGCGGCAATTCCCCGGGACCGGAAAACCAGAAGGGACCGCGCCAGGTGGTAACCGTCGGTGACAAGCAGGGCTCTGGACCAGCCCCGATCCCGCATGATCTTTGCGCACCGGATGCCGCTTTCAAAGGTGGAGGCGCTTTGGTCTTCCGAAAGAATTTTCTCCGGCGGAACCCCTTCCTCTGTGGCCAGGGCTTTCATTATCCGGGCTTCGGCGGGCGGATATTGGCCGAGCCCGCCGGTCACCAACAAATACTCGGCGGCACCCTGTTTCCAGAGCGAAACCCCGTGCAGGAGACGGCGGCGAAGGGCCGGGCTGGGCCGATGCCCTTCCCATACCGCGGCCCCCAGCACGATGATGACGTCGAACCGGTCCATCGACTGAATTGACTTCTTTCTCGGGGCCGAAAGCCCTCAGGAGGCGGCGATCAGCCGGTCGAGGTTGTCCCGGGCGAAATCGAGAGCGGGATCGATCTCCAGCGCCATCTGGTAATAGGCCACCGCCTTTTCCGTATCTCCGAGTTCCCGATAATTGGTGGCGATATTGGCGTAATCGATGCCCGAACTCGGGTTGAGGCGAAGCACTTCCTGAAAACTGTCGATGGCTTTTTCGTGCTCTTTCAGTTTAAAATGACAAAATCCCTCGAGATTGTGGAGATCGGTTCGATCCGGATCGACGGCGATTCCCTTTTTGAGTACGTCCAGGGCTTCTCGGTACTGTTCCATCTCCTTCAGGCACACCCCTAAATAAGAATAGATGCTGGGGATATCCTCTTCGGCCGGGTCGGACGCCAGGGCCGATTCCAGGTATCCCCGGGCGGTTTCCGGATCATCAGCCGCAAGATAGGCGGTGCCCAGATAAAACCGGACATAATATTTTCCGGGCAGCTTTCGGTCCATCTCCTTGAGCTGAAGAATGGCCGTTTCCGGCGGATGGTCCTCGGTGATCAGTTTGGCGCAGAACATGCCGACGCTCCGGTTGGCGGCCCGTTCCCTGAAATGGGCTCCGGGAATGATGGTGTAAAAGGCGGGAACCTCCAGCCGGGGATGGGTCGTATTCACCACCAGCACCTCCATATTCCGTTTTCGCAAGGCATCGATCAGGCGTTGAATCTCCACTTTGATGTTGGGGTCCGACAGATCGGGAAGATCGGCGACCGCCATTTCAGTTTCCGGGTTCCGAATGAAATCGGCTTCTTCGATTCGGCTGAATTTGGGCAGGCCGCTGGCCAGGTAGTTGGAGCCGGTATTGAAATCGCCGGCCAGCTGGGCGGTTTCGCTGAGGGCCCGGCCGAGGGCTTTCATGGGATTGGGGGCGGTGCCGGCGGTCCAGACGATTTCGCTGGCATCCGGAAATGTGGCCGGGTCCCAGGCCAGAACCCCCACGGTGGGGATGCCGGTGTCCAGGGTGAAATTCGAGAGATGCACCTCGATACCGGCCCGCCGGTATTTATTCAGCATCTCCGCCACAATGGGATCGGATGCCGAATCCGGCCGAATGGACGTCACCGGCAACCGGTTTCGAGCGATCCGGGCTGAGACATCCCGTTCCACTACCTCGCAAATCCCCTGGCAAAGGGCCTCTTCCACCGCATTTCCGGCACAAGCTCCGTTGAACTCGTTGATGGTGAAAAACCAATCAAAGGGGATCAGTACCGGCCGGTCCCGGGTCAGGTCGTACCCCTCGGTCCATCGCAGCGGGAGCGAATCGAATATCTCTTTGACCGTGTCGAGATCTTCGGAATCGTCATGGACCGACTTGGCGATAGTCTCAAAAGAGACGGCCCGTTCTTTCAAATTCGGACGTCGATCCACCGTGAAATTGGCCGGGTTGTTCCGAAAACTGTAGAGACTGAACCGTTCGGCCAGCTCCATAACCGCGCTGGCCTCGGCCTGATCCGGGGTGGCGCCCTTGCCCATCTGCTTCTTGGTTCCGGTCATGGCCTGTCCGTCGGGGCCGCAGTAGCTGAAAAAAACCGGAATGTCCAACCGGCCGTTATCGATTCGTTCGGTATGGTCCAGGATATGAAGATTTAAATGATCGAGTTTTTTCCGCAGTCGCCGAATGGTCTCTTGGGGGGAAATGACCTTATCTTGGTCCCGGGTCTCCTTTTTAAATGCATCTTTAAGCCGTATATGGGTGTTCATAAAATCCTCTCATAGGTTGAATGCTCGTGCTGAGCCGCCATCTTGACCACTTTGCAGGGAGAATACAAGTTTTTTTTGATTGACGGACCCGAGTCCGTCTGCTATAAGCCTCCAATTGTCGTGTGGGGATGTAGCTCAGTTGGGAGAGCGCAGCGTTCGCAATGCTGAGGTCAGGGGTTCGATCCCCCTCATCTCCACCACCTTTTCTCAAGCATGATCCTTAAATTTCCAGAGAACCTTCCCTATCGTGCCATTTTCAGCATTATTATTTTCTGAATCATCGGGTTCCGAATTCATCAGCAGAGTGTTGCGGAATGACTAAACGGGTTGCGGCGGTTGAAAGAAAAACCGGAGAAACTGAAATCGCTCTTGAGCTGAATCTGGACGGAGAGGGCCGACCGGAGATTTCCACCTCCATTCCTTTTTTTGATCACATGCTGACCCTCTTTTCCGTCCACGGATTTTTCGACCTCAAGGTTCAAGCGACAGGGGACATCGAAGTCGATTTTCATCATACGGTGGAAGATGTGGGGCTGGTTTTGGGGGAAGCCTTGAATCAGGCCCTGGGGGAGCGCAAGGGCATCAAACGCTATGGGTATGCGGTCACCCCCATGGATGAAACCCTCACTTCGGTGGCGGTGGACCTGTCCAAACGTCCCTTTCTGGTCTACCATGTGCCCGAGATCGGCCACACCGGGAATTTCGACTTGATTCTCGCTAAAGAATTCTTTCGCGCCTTTTCCAACCGGAGCGGAATGAACCTTCACATCAATGTCGCCTACGGTGAGAATGAACATCACATCATCGAATCGATGTTCAAGGCCCTCGGCCGGGCCCTGGACGAGGCGGTCTCACTGGATGAACGGATCAGCACCGTCCGCTCCTCCAAAGGGGCCTTGTAATTTTTCATGCCGAATTTCGGCGCAACTTTTTATCGGCAAGGCTTTTCCATGACCCAGCGCACACGACGCCCGTTTCCGTTTTTTTTCCCAATGCCCCTTCTGTTGATCCTCTGGATTCCTTTTCTGACGGGATGTGAACGAGGGAGTACCGGCCCCAAACCCATCTATGTTCCGCCGAGCCTGGAGCGGATTTTGGTGGTCTCTTTCAAGAATATTCCAAAGACCGCCGGCGCGGGTCTCAGCGTACGCTGCCCCCTGAGCGGGAAAACCTTCCTGACCGGCGGGGTCACCGAAGAGGCCAAGGCCTTTTTGAACCGGGAATTGCGAGACCGGCTTCAGGGCCGGGAGGAGTTCAAGTTCATCTCTCCGGAGGAGATGAGCGACCTCCAATCCGAGTCGCTGAGTGAAAACGGAGACATCCTTCCGGAGCAGAACCTGTTGACGGCGATGGGACGCAAGCTGGGTGCCGACGCGGTCTTGGCGGGTCACATCTACCGGTTTCAGGAACGGGTCGGGGGGAAATATTCCGTGGAATCCGCTGCTTCAGTGGCATTCGATCTTCACCTGCTGCGGGTGTCGGACGGACGGGTGCTCTGGACCGGCGCCTTCGACGAAACCCAGAAGGCCCTCACCGATGATCTCTTTGAACTGTCGAGTTTTCTAGAGCGGGACGGTCAGTGGGTCACCGCCGACCAAATGGCCCAAGCCGGTCTTGAAAAAATTCTGAGCGCGTTTAGACTGCAATGATAATCATTCCCGCAATTGATATCAAAGGCGGCCGGTGCGTGCGTCTGCTCCAAGGACGGATGGATGCCGAAACGGTCTTTTCCGATGATCCCTCGGCCATGGCTCGGCAATGGGCCGAGCAGGGAGCGGAAATGATTCATGTGGTGGATCTGGACGGGGCTGTGGAAAAGACGCCCAAAAATCTGGACGCCATCCGTTCCATTCTGGATTCCGTTCGGGTGCCGGTCCAGGTCGGCGGCGGCATCCGCACCGCCGAGAACATTCGGGCTTTTTTGGATCTCGGGGTGTATCGGGTGATTATCGGTACAGAGGCCATTCGCAATCCGGACCTGGTCACCGAAGCCTGCAAGACCTTTCCCGACCGGATCGTGGTGGGTATCGACGCCCGGGACGGGTGGGCCGCCATCGAAGGCTGGACTGAGACCACCCGCGTTCGGGCCGTGGATCTGGCTCGTCAATTCGAAAACAGCGGGGTCGCCGCCGTCAATTTCACCGATATCCATCGGGACGGGATGCAGACCGGCCCCAACATCGAAGAAACCCGGCGGATGGCTGAAGCGGTTTCCATACCGGTGGTCGCCTCGGGCGGGGTCTCCACTCTATCCGATATCCATAACCTGCTTCCCCTTGAATCCGCAGGGGTGGTGGGGGTGATTACCGGAAAAGCGTTGTACAGCGGCACCCTGGATTTGAAAGAGGCCATCGCCGCAGCCCGGGGGAATGCCGATTCCTCAGAAAAGTAGGGTATTCACCCTATTGACAAAAGACGATGGAAACCTTAATTTAAAGGTTTTCGAAAAAAGTAGACGAATTTAGCCCGGCACTGCTTTTTCCCTTAACGGTCATATGACTGTAATGGATCGATCTTACAGCCCAAATTCACTCGTTCCGCCGACAGGCGATCCCTTATTGACTTTCTCTCCTTATTATTTTTTCTCCGCTGCCGTCCTCCCGAAGGAGGTCCCCTGCTGGTGAATTATATCCCGGAAAATATTATCTCGGAAATCCGCAATGCCGCTGATATCGTTGACATTGTTTCAGATATGGTTATCCTCAAAAAGACCGGGAAAAATTACCAGGGGCTCTGTCCGTTTCATTCGGAAAAGACGCCTTCGTTTTCAGTGAGTCCTGAAAAACAGATATTTTACTGCTTCGGGTGTGGGGCGGGCGGCAATGTCTTCAGTTTCCTGATGAAACATGAAGGGATGTCGTTTCCGGAGGCCGTTCGAACGCTGGCGAGGCGGTTCGGGATTGAAGTGCCGACCCGGGACCTGACGCCGGAGGAAAAAAGACGGTTCAGCGAAAGGGAGGCTTTGCTGGATTTAAACCGGCGGGCCATGGCCTATTTTCAGCACATGCTCTGGAAAACCCGGGCCGGAGAACCCGCCCGGGCCTATTTGGAGCGGCGTGGAATCAAGCCCGCGGTGGCCGAAACCTTCGGGCTGGGATATGCACCCAAAGGCTGGGATCATCTGATCCGTTCTTTTTCGAAGAAGAAAACCGACCCGGGGCTCCTTGAAAAAGCGGGGTTGACCGTTCCGCGAAAAAGCGGGCGCGGTTTTATCGACCGGTTTCGGGACCGCATCATGTTTCCCATTCGGGACATTCGGCGGCAGGTGGTCGGTTTCGGCGGAAGGGTAATGGATGAGGGGCTGCCCAAATATCTCAATTCCCCGGAAACACCGGTCTTCAACAAGAGCCAAACCCTCTACGGGGTGGACACCGCCCGGGCCAGAGCCCGAGAGACCCGGCAGATGTATCTGGTGGAGGGGTATTTTGATGTGATTTCGCTTTACCAGGCCGGAATCACCAATGCCGTCGCCACTTTGGGCACCGCCCTGACACGGGAGCATGTTCGATCGCTGAGGGGGCATGCCGGAGAAGTGACGCTGGTATTCGATTCGGACCAGGCCGGGGTTCGGGCCGCAGCCAGGTCGGTGGACATTTTCCGAAAGGAAAATATGGACGCCCGGGTTCTGGTGCTGCCGGAAGGGCATGACCCGGATACCTACATCCTGGAGTTCGGAGCTGAGGCCTTTCAAAGCGCTGCTCGGAAAGCCCGAAGCGTGATGGACTTCATGATGGAAGACGCGGTCAACCGGCACGGATTGTCCATTGAAGGCAAGGTTCGGATCATTTCCGAGTTGACCGTGCCATTGGGAGCGATCGAAGACCCGGTGGCGCGTTCCCTGTATGTTCGCAGACTATCGGAGCGGATGGGCGTGGATGAAGCCATGATCATGGACAAGGTTCGGGCCGCACCGGTCGGTCAACCGGAAAACCGTCCGCGACCGGAGATAAAGCCGGCCTCTTTTCAGGGCCGCCGGATGCGGCTGGAAAAGAAACTGGTTGCGATGATGCTTCAGTTTCCGGAAATTCTGCCGGAAGTGGCGGATCGCGAGGTGATCGACCGGTTCGAAGATCCTTCTTTGAAATCGATCGGACAGTCCCTCGTGTACAGATACCGTGATTACAGGGGGGGGGACATCTCCGATCTGATCGATTCGGTGGATGAGGCCCATCGTGCGGTTGCGGCGAATCTGGCCATCACCGGAGAGGAATGGACCCGGGAAGGGTGCCTCAACCTGATTGCCCAGTTCGAGACGGGGCAGAAGAGCGGTTCCCGAGATCTGTTGCAACGGATCGAGGTTGCCAGCCGGGACAATGACCAGGCCCTGCTGATGAAGTTGTTGAAAGAAAAGCAAAACCAAGCCAGGCAAAGGCATAATAAAACCTGAAGTCTGCATGCGGGAGGCTAACGGAATATGACAGAGAAATCTGCTGAAAATGAAGAAAAAGATATCGAGACCACCAAGGCGGCCCTCAAGGTGTTGATCGATAAGGGAAAGGATCAGGGATACCTGACCTACGACGAGATCAATGAGGTGCTGCCCGAGGAACTCCTGTCTTCAGACCAGTTGGACGAAACCCTGGTGCTGTTCAAGGATCTCGATATTGAAATTCTGGACGAAAAAAAGCAGAAAATCAAAAAGGTCAAAAAAAGCGACAAGCGGCTCCGGGGCGACACCTCGGTTTCCGAATTCGGTACGGTGACCGATCCGGTGAAGATGTACCTGCGCGAGATGGGCATGGTGACCCTGCTCAGCCGTGAGGAAGAGGTGGTCATCGCCAAAAAGATAGAGGCCGGTGAGCAGGAGGTCTTAAAGGCGCTTCTGGATACGGCCCTGGGAGTGGAATATATCCTTCATCTGGGACAATACATCGCATCGGGAGAGCTTCGGCCCCGCCATGTGCTTCGGGACCTGGATGAGGGCGACACCTATGTGGATGAAGACCTCCAGATTCAGAATTTTATCAAAACGATCCAGTCCATTCGGGAACTCTACGAAGAGACCATGAATTATCGGGAAGAGCTGTTCACCGAAGCGCTGGAATCAGACGAACAGCGGCGCATTCGGAGAAATATTTCCAGGCGCAATACCAAAATTTTTGAACTCCTGAAAGATTGGCGTCTAGAAAGCAGCGTCATCGACAAAATCGAGGAGGAAATCCGGAACCGAATCGACTGGCTCGAACGAATGAACAAAATCATTATCGACACCGCCGATCGGCTCAATATGCCGGTCAGTGAATGCCGGGTGATATGGAAAGATCCGATGGCTTTGCTGCAGCGGGCTCGGGAAAACTGCACCCTTCCGGAAGCCGAGATCCACAAATTGTGCGATACCCTTCGGCAGGCCCAGGGGGAGATCGATGAGCGGGAAAACGAGCTGAAGACCAACTGCCGCGGGCTCAAACGAATTATCTCCTGTGTGGAAGAGGGGCGGCAGCGGGCCAAAGACGCCAAAGGCGAGCTGATCAAGGCCAATCTTCGGCTGGTGGTCAGTATCGCCAAAAAATACACCAACCGAGGGCTTCAATTCCTGGATCTGATTCAGGAAGGCAACATCGGTCTTATGAAAGCGGTGGACAAGTTCGAATACCGCCGGGGTTATAAATTCAGCACTTACGCCACCTGGTGGATTCGCCAGGCCATCACTCGGGCCATTGCCGACCAGGCCCGGACCATTCGAATACCGGTGCATATGATCGAGACCATCAACAAACTGATCCGCACCTCCCGGTATCTGGTCCAGGAAATGGGCCGGGAACCGTCCCCGGAGGAGATCGCCGAAAAGATGGAAATTTCCCTCGAGAAGGTGCGAAAGGTGCTCAAGATCGCCCGGGAGCCGATCTCTTTGGAGACCCCCATCGGCGAGGAAGAAGACAGCCATCTGGGGGATTTCATCGAAGACAAGAAGTTTATGCTGCCCTCGGATGCGGCGGTGAACCTGAATCTGGCGGAGCAGACCCGAAAGGTGCTTGCCACCCTGACACCGAGGGAAGAGAAGGTGCTTCGAATGCGTTTCGGGATCGGCGAAAAAGCGGACCATACTCTCGAAGAGGTGGGTCAGGATTTCGCCGTCACCCGGGAGCGGATTCGTCAGATCGAGGCCAAGGCCCTTCGAAAATTGCGGCACCCGACCCGGAGCCGAAAGCTCAAAAGTTTCATCGACTACTGATAGGTAATACTTGACAAAGTCGAGTGCCGGCGGTAGTTAAGAATCCCATCAACGGAGTATTCGGGCCCATAGCTCAGCTGGCAGAGCCACCGGCTCATAACCGGTAGGTCCCTGGTTCGATCCCAGGTGGGCCCATCCGAAAATTCGAGGCCGAAAGGCGTGGTTGAAAAAAACCACGCCTTTTTTGGTCGCAAAACGCTCCGGGCGAAACAGGTGATCATGTGAAGACGGTGACCATTGCGGACATGACCGAAATTCTGGAGGAACTGGCTCCGGCCCGGCTTGCCGAAACCTGGGACAACCCGGGCCTTCAGATCGGTCGGAAGGAGTGGCCCGTGCGAAAGGTCTGGGTGGCGCTGGACCCCTTGCCGGAGGTTGTCTCCGCCGCCTGCGACCGCCGGATCGACCTCCTGGTCACCCACCATCCCCTCATTTTCAAACCCCTCAAATCGATCAATTTTTCAAGCCCCATCGGCCGAACCATTCTCCTGTCGGCCCGGAACTCCCTGGCCGTCTATGCGGCCCATACCAATCTCGACAGCGTGGCCGGCGGAATCAATGACCGGCTGGTATCCGCCATCGGTTTATCCGAGGTGTCGGTGCTCGGAGAAGAATCGGTTCCCGGCAGCGGAGAAGGCCTCGGCCGGGTGGGGCGGCTTTCAGACCGGATACCACTGTGGGAACTGGTGTTGAAAATCAAACAACGGATGAACCTGGAATGGGTGAGGTGGTCCGGAGACCCCGACATGCCGGTGACCCGAGCGGCTGTCTGCTCCGGAAGCGGCGGCGGAATGATGGATTTCTTTTATGCGTCCGGTGCGCAGGTGTTCATTACCGGGGATTTGAAATATCACGAAGCCCGGGATGCTCAGGCCCGGGGGTTGGGATTGATCGATATCGGCCATTTCGGTTCGGAACATTTGATCACCCGGGTGCTGGCCGACCGGCTTCGGGAGAAAATCGCCGAGAAGGGGCTTCCGGTCACGGTGGAGGCCTGTGATCTGGAACGTGATCCCTTCAATTTTTCATAATCCTTCCTTCCCGCGTCAGACCCGGGGATCGAGGGGCCATCAAAAAAAGAATGTCTAAGGGTTAACATGAAGGAGCAAATCGAGACTCTGGTAAAACTGCAAGGGATTGAAACGGATGCCGCGCGCATTCAGGTTCTGATCGATCAATTGGTTCGAAAAGCCGGGAACCTGGAAACCGAATTGAATGCGGCGGAACAGGCCATCGAGCAGGACACCGCATCTCTTGAAGAGTTGAGAAAGGCCTATCGGTCTCAGGAATCCGACGTCAAGATGAACAGCGACACCGTCAAAAAGAACCAGGAGCGGCTCTTGACCGTCAAAACCAACAAGGAATACCAGGCACTGCTGAAAGGGATCGACGAGATCAAGCGGAGAAACAGCCGAATCGAAGACGAGATGTTGGCCTTGATCGATCAGATCGAAGCGGCCGAGCAAGCGTTGCAGCAGCAAAACGAGGCGTATGAACGGCTGAAGGCGCGGATTCAGACTGAAAAGAAATCATTGCAATCCGAATCGGAGCAGAGCCGACAGCGGCTGGTCGAACTGGGTCGGGAACGGGATCGGATCGCCGCGGGGGTGCCGAAAGATTTGATGCGGAAATATGAGACCGCCAGAAATCGGGATTCCGGACCCGCTATCGTTCCGGTCAGGGGGACGGTTTGCGAGGGGTGCAATATGAACATTCCTCCCCAGATGAGCAATGAACTCCGGCGATTTGAGGACTTGAAATTCTGTCCCTTCTGTAATAGAATTATCTATTGGGAGAGTTTAGAGTAAGCCCGGCCGGAGCATTCCAGACGGCCGCTGGATACGCAGTATCCGGAGGAAAGTCCGAACACCGCAGGGCAGGGTGCTCCGTAATTCGGAGTCGCGGCGACGTGAAGGAAAGTGCAACAGAAAGCAGACCGCCCCGTTATCAGCGGGGTAAGGGTGAAACGGTGCGGTAAGAGCGCACCAGTTCCCCGGGTGACCGGGGAAGCTCGGTAAACCCCACCCGGTGCAAGACCAAATAGGGAAGCGTTCGAGGGCGGCCCGTCCGAAGCTTCCGGGTAGGTCGCAAGAGATGCCGGGCAACCGGCATCCTCAGATGAATGGCCGTCATCCGCCGCCGTCGGTGAGAACCGAATGCGGCGGTCACAAAATTCGGCTTACGGAAGGCTCCGGCCGCTTACTCTTTTCCCTTTTTTATTTCTTTATTTTTCGAGTGGGGTGTAAGCATGCCACGCGGACGGATGATCGGGCCGGCGATCCGGTTTTCGGAGACAGCCTTTTTTACCCCGAGCAGGATTTGATGTAGACCATGGAAGCGCACAAGACCGGCTGCGGCACCTCGTTTGCTGAAAAGGCACGCCTTTTCTCCCATGATTATCTGAAATGCTGCCTCTATATCTCGAGCCCCCATGCGCCCCGCCACGGGCATGAATTTACTAAAAAACTCTACTCCAAGCTGATCGGCACTTCCCAAGTGTTGGAGGATTTTCTCGATTTTCACGGCGCCAAAAACAACAAAGACTGGTATCTCTACCGAGAACTCTCCGCAGCGGTTCGACACCTCAGTCTGGGCGGCTATTGCCAGAAGCATATCCTCAACCGGCTCGCCTTTTACAGCCTTAAAGACAGCGATACCTTTGAACTGGAGGGAAAGGTCACCCTGGAGTTTCTGACCGCCTCCCTCAAAAAAATGGCGCCGGTCATTCTCGATGAAGCCGGGCGTTTGGGAATTCCACTTCCGGAGCAGGGATTTGAGGATGTCGATTTTCCCGAAATCACCACCGGTGAGCGGCTCGAATACACCATCGACGACGAGCAGAAAAATCAGCAGAAGAAAAATGTGGTCAAGATCGCCAGCGAGTTTCTGAACATCGCCGGCCACTTTGATCAGTTCGGATTCTATGAGCCCTACGATCTGGAAAAGATCAAACGGCTGGTGCCCGATACCATCGACGAGGTGGAGGTTCGACGCTTCGAAATGCTGGTGCATAATCTGCAGTCCTCCTTTGACACTTATGTGATTCACGGCGGGTACCGGTACGGCAATCGTAAGCTGAAGGAGCTGCGAAGCTTCTTTTCGGTGGTCTTTCATCTTCTTCAGATGATGGGCCGACTGCTCCATTTTTACGAACGGCATCTCCACAAAGCCGGATACAAGGACATCTATAAAAAGGTTCGGAATCAGCTCTCTTTTCTGGTGGACCCGGACATCCTTCTCGACCGGACTATCAACTACGGCCTCTATTATGCCTGCTACTACCTGACCAACGGAAAGGAGCTGGCCCAGGAGATCCTCAACGAGAATATCGAGCGGGGGGTGATTCGGGTCGGCGTTCCGGTCACGAGAGGATTTCACAGCCGTCCCAGCCTGCTGGTGGCCAAGGTGGTTCAGCATTACGGCGGGCAGGTGGAATTGTGCGCCGGGGGCGGCCGGTTCGATGCCAGCAGCGTCTTGGATATTCAGTGGGCCGGCGGCAAAATCCAGAATGAAAACATCACCGAGGTCTCCTTTGAAGGCGATGCCCGGGCATTGCGGGACCTGGAGATCCTGGCCGGCGTCAATTACGGAGAAGACTCCATGGGCAACGGCATTCCACTTCCCAAAGACCTTCAGTATCTGAGAGACTGAAACGGCGGCGGATGCACTCGACAGGCGTGATCGTGGCCGGCGGCAGCGGCCTTCGAATGAAGGGCCGGGTCCGCAAGCAGTACCTTGAATTGGGCGGGATGCCGATTCTGGGCAAAACCCTGCTTGTTTTCGACCGTTGTGATGCCGTCGTTGATATGGTTTTGGCGGTGCCTTTTGAAGATCTTGATTTCTGTAAACAGACGGTCATCGCTCCCCTTTTGCTGAAAAAACCGATCCGTCTGGCGGCCGGGGGCGCCGAACGGCAGGAATCGGTTTTCAATGGGCTTCGAACCGCTGAGAAGATGGGCGCCGAACTGGTGGCCATACATGACGGGGTTCGGCCCCTGGTTACGGAAACCGTCATCACCCGATGCCTGCACGGGGCGATGGAAACCGGCGCCTGCATTCCGGGAATTCCCGCCTTTGACACCGTCAAAGAGATCGATGATCAAGGGCGAATTCGACAGACCCTGCCCCGGGACCGGATGTGGCTGGCTCAGACCCCTCAGTCGTTTCGGTTCGACCTCATTCTGGCGGCCCATGAAGCGGCCCGGCGGGATGGGTTCCGGGGCACAGACGACGCCTCCCTGGTGGAGCGGCTCGGGAACCCGGTGATGATGATACCGGGCAGCAGGCGCAATATCAAAATCACCACCCCGGAGGACCTGCTGCTGGCCGAAGCCCTGCTGAAATCAGGTCCTTCATTCTTTCAGAAGTGACCGAATCCGATCGATCACCGCTTCCGGTGTGTCCGCATCAAAGATTCGAGCGCCCGGGGTTCGGGGAAGAAAGAAGTCCTTGACTTCAAAGTTGAACAGAATGACCGGTTTTCCGAATTTTATGGCCAGAGCGATTTCGGACAAGGTTCCGGCGCCCCCGGCGCAGGCCACGACCACCCGGCTCGACAGCACGTTGATGCAGTTTCGTGCGCTGCCCATGTCGGTGATGATCGGGATCTGAATGTGCGGGGAAGCGAACCGGTCATCCCCGTCGGGCAGTATCCCCACCGTCAATCCCCCGACCTCGCTCGCCCCTTGCGCCGAGGCCGCCATAATGCCGGCATTGCGCCCGCCGTTGAGCAATACCCACCCCTGCTCGGCGATCCGTTTCCCCAGCCGGTAAGCAGCCTCGACCGCTTTCGAAGAAGCCTGCCCCCCTCCCATGACCCCGATGACCACCGGTCTGTTCATGCGTCCTTTTTCTCCTTGATTCGAATGATATTATACACCGGCACCGGATGGGTCCGGCCTTTGATCTGCTGGGGCGGTCGAGTTTCCACCTCCAGCACATCCTTCAATGCCTCGTAAATGCCGGTGGTGACGATGATATCCCCTGGTCCGGCCATAGCATTCAGCCGGGAGGCGATGTTGACGGTGTCGCCGATGACGGTGTATTCCATTTTGACCTGAGATCCGATATTGCCGGAAACCACCACGCCGGTGTTGATGCTGATGCCCACTGAATTGAGAAGACTCCCGACACAGTCCCGCCCGTTTTCACAGAAACCGTTGTTCATCTCCAGGGCCGCCTGAACCGCCCGTTCCATGTGATCCTCGTGGTAAATCGGCACGCCGAAAACCCCCAGCACCGCATCCCCCACGAATTTATCCACATACCCGCCGTATTTCAGGATGGTGTTGGTGGCGATTTCAAAATACTCATTGAGCCGATCCACCACCTCCTCGGGTTCCTTGTTTTTTGAGTAGGCGGTAAATCCGCGTATATCGGTCAAAAGGATGGTGGCCCGGCTTTTTCGTCCTTTCAGCCATTCGCTTTCCGGATTGACCATGATCATTTCCAGAACTTCGGCTCCGACATATTTCCCGAAAGTTCTCTGCATCAGGGATTTGACCCACAGTTCATGACTCATTTTATTGAAGGAATGGGCCAGATTGCCGATTTCGTCTTTTCGGGTCTGGTCCACCTTGAAGTGGTAATTCCCTTTACTGATCTCCCGGGTGGCCTGAACCAGTTTGGATATGGGTCTGGTGAAATGGAGTCCGAACAGCACCGCGATGAAAATTCCCGAAAAGACGGTGATGAGGCTGACCAGAATCAGATCGATCCTGCGGTCGCTGACCAGTTCTTCAATAAAGTCGAGAGAGATGCCCACATGGACTTCCCCCAGAACGGTCTGTTTCAAGATAATATGGCGGCTGAGGTTCAGGATATTCTCTCCGGTGTCGGATACGAAATCGAAATAGGAGTGGTCTCCGTCACGCACCGCTCGGCCCACCGGATGAAAAGGGGCGAACCGCTCGCCGATGAGGGAATGGTCGGTATGGGCCCGAATGACCCCGGTTTGATCGATGATGGCCGCATACCGAATGCCCTCCACGGAGGTGGCTTCGGTGATCAGATTGTTGAGCTTCAGGACATTGTCTTCCAGCAGGAGAATGCCCGCATTGTTGGTGAAATAATTGAGGCTCACCTTGCCGATCTTGACCGTCTGCTGATAGAGCTGTTCCCGCTGTTCCTTCAGGGTGATCAGGCTCAGCGAGACGATGGTTCCGGCGATGATCAGGGTGGTGATGACGGACAGCTGCAACCACATGGGCATGGGGTGGGTCAGAATCCGAAAAAGGGGGACCCCCTTTTTTTTTCGGATCAGCTCATCGACATTGTCGGACAGGGAGGTGGCCGAAAGGCGGTAATGCTCATTGATGACCCGGACGACTTCGTCTTCTTCGGCAAATCCCAGTTCGACCATGATCATGCCGAGCTGAAGCGGATGGGTGAGCTGGGCCCGTCTTTCCTGCTGAACATCCAATGCCCGGCGAAGCTGTTCATCGGTGACGATTCCATTTTCTTTCAGAAGCCGGCCGATGAGGGTCCGCTGATCCTCTGGAGGGGATGAAGCCCCTTTGAAACCGGGGAAGAGCGCCTTGATCTGATGTAAAAATGATGGCATGATCGGTTGCGTGTATGACTTGGGTGTCGGCCGCGGCTATGATGAAGCCGTTTCGCTGATCCGCCGAATATAGCCCGATGGAAGCGGGTTTTCAAGTGGTTTCGAATTTGCGCTTGCCTTTCCCGCCCGAGATCCGATACGCATGAACAAATCCGCATCTTGACAAGGCCCGGGGATTTTCCTAAATATAGAGTTTTGCAAAATATGTATTCAATGCTTGTGAAGGAGGATTCGAGCCGGTGGAAGAATTGAAATCCAAAATCGAAGCGGCCCATCTTCTGGTCAACCGCATCCGTGAAGAGATCGGAAAGGTGCTGGTGGGCCAGCGGGATTTGGTGGACGGCCTGCTGATGGGCCTTTTCACCAAAGGCCACATCCTGATCGAAGGGGTGCCCGGCCTGGCCAAAACCAGTTCCGTGAAAGCATTGGCGGATACCGTGTACGCGGATTTCAAACGGATCCAGTTCACCCCCGACCTGCTGCCGGCGGATCTGATCGGCACTGAAGTGTACCGGCCCAAGACCGGTGATTTTACCATCAAAAAGGGGCCGCTGTTTCACAACATCATTTTGGCGGATGAAATCAACCGGGCCCCCTCCAAGGTCCAATCGGCTTTGCTGGAAGCGATGCAGGAGCGACAGGTGACCATCGGCGAAACCACTTTTCCCCTGTCCGATCCGTTTCTGGTGCTGGCCACCCAGAACCCGATCGAGCAGGAGGGGACCTATCCCCTGCCCGAAGCCCAGGTGGACCGATTCATGCTCAAGCTGGTGATCGGCTATCCCGAAAAGATCGAGGAAAAAGAGATCATGAAGCGGGTGGGATTTGATTCCCCCGCGCCGGTGGCCCAGGTGTTGGAACCGGCTCAGATTGATGACATCGCGGGTCTGATTTCATCCATCTATGTGGATGAGAAACTCAAGGACTATATCGTGGACCTGGTGTTTGCCACCCGGACACCGGCCGATTTTAAAATCGATATCGCCCATTACATTCAGTTCGGGGCCTCGCCCCGGGCCACCATTTTTCTGAGCCTGGCGGCCCGGGCCTATGCCTTTCTTCAGGGACGGGCCTATGTGACCCCTCAGGATATCAAGATTATCGCACCGGCGATTCTGCGACACCGGATCATTCTCACGTATGAGGCCGAGGCCGAGGATATCACCCCGGAACAGATCATCGCTCATATTTTCGATTCGGTAGAAGTCCCCTGACCCGATTTCTTTTCGTTAAGCCATGCTGCCGCCCGAAGTCATCAAAAGAATTAAACAGATCCATTTCAAGAGCGCTCGAATGGTGGATGCCATGATGGCCGGTCAGTACAAGTCGGTGTTCCGGGGCACCGGCATCGAATTTGAAGAGGTGCGGGAGTACAGCCCCGGAGACGAGGTCAAGAGCATCGATTGGAAGGTCTCCGCCCGTCTGGGGCGACCCTACATCAAACGCTACCGTGAGGAGCGGGAACTGATAGTCACACTGCTGGTGGATATGAGCGGCTCCGAGAATTTCGGCACCACCGACCATCTGAAACGGGAGATCGCGACTGAAGTGGCCGCTATTCTGGCGTTCAGCGCCATCAAAAACAATGACCTGGTGGGGGTGATCCTGTTCACCGATCAGGTGGAAAAATACATTCCTCCTAAAAAGGGGTCGGCCCATGTCTGGCGGGTGATTCGGGAGATTTATTCTTTTGAACCCGATAGCGTCGGCACCGATATTCAAAATGCGGTGGCCTATTTAGGGCGGGTGGCCCGAAAGCGGACGGTGGCCTTTCTGATTTCCGATTTCCTCGACCGGGACTATCACCGGCAGCTTCGCACCGCTTCCCAGCGGCATGAAATTATTTCCATTCTCCTGTCCGACCCGGGCGATTTTATTCTTCCCGAAGCCGGCATTCTCACCCTTCGGGATTTCGAAACGGGCGACACCGTTTTGCTGGATGCTTCCGATCCCGAGACTCGACGGGCCTACCAGGCGGGAAAGATAGAGGAATACCGACAAACCGTGGCCGGTCTTAAAGGGAGCAACATCGACTGCATCGAAATTCATACCGGCGATTCGGCAGCCGATGCCCTGACCCGGTATTTTCGAATTCGTGAACGGCGGAGGCGATGATGGCGGGGAAGCGTTTGTTGTCTGTCCTTCTTTTGACTTGGCTCTTGACCTGGATGCCGGTCTTCGGACTCGGCGCGGACGTGCAGGATAAATCCGATATCCCGACGCCTTCGGATGGGCCGTCTGCGGCCGGTTCAACAGAACCGACGAAAGGGGCGGTGCCCATGACCGATATTCATGGGATCAAACCGCCGGAACCCGCAGGATTCGATCCGACTCCGCTCTACTACGCGGCGGCCGGTGCGGCGGTTCTTGCCGTTGCGGTCTTTTCCTTTCTTATCTGGAAACATCGGCGAAGAAGACTGCGGGTCTCTACGACACCCGGGTTTTCACCGGAGGAGACCGCCCTGGCCGCTTTGGATGAGTTGGTGAATGTGGAGGAGACGGACGGGAAAATTTTTTATTTCCGGCTGTCCGCCGTACTGAGACGATATTTAGAAGCCAGATACCGCATCCATGCACCGGAGATGACCACCGAAGAACTTCTTTCTGAGATCAAACATCTGGGAATGGACCCGGCGCTTCGGAAGGGACTGCGGTCGCTTCTGGAGACCGCGGATCCGATCAAGTATGCCGGCGCACCGGCATCGGTGCGCGCCATGGAGGATCATGTGGCTTTTGCCCGGCGATTCGTCAGGGAGACCACCCCGACGCCGGCTCAGGAGGTGTAATCGACCGGTATGTTTCGCTTTGCCTCACCGGGTCTTCTACTGCTTCTGGTTTTGATTCCGGCGATCTGGGCCTACCGCCGTCGCGGAGGATTCCGCCCGGCCATAGGGGTGTCCGGACTGGGGTCGGCCGTTCAAAGGGTGACCTCGACGGCCCTTCGGCTGCATTGGCTGGTGCCCGCCTTCAAATACGGGGCCCTCTGCCTGATGATCCTGGCGCTGGCACGTCCCCAGTGGGGAATCAGCAAGGTGAATGTGATGACTGAGGGGATCAACATCGTTCTGGCGGTGGATATTTCCGAGTCCATGGCGGCCCTCGACTTTCGCCGGGGCGGAAAGATCGTCGACCGTCTGGAAGCGGTCAAGGGGGTGGTTCGCGATTTCATCGAAAAGCGAAACGGCGACCGGATCGGCATGGTGGTTTTCGGCTCCCATGCCTATACCCAGCTTCCCCTGACCCGGGATTACAGCGCGCTGATCACGGTGTTGGAGCGGGTTGAAATCGGTGCGGCCGGGAAAAAGACCGCGGTGGGGGATGCGGTGGGGATCTCTTTGAAACGATTGGAGGATATCGAAAGCAAGTCCCGGGTCATCATTCTTCTTACCGACGGACGAAGCAACGCCGGAGAAATTTCTCCGAAGGCGGCTGCTCAGGTAGCGGCGCAAAAGAACGTCAAAATCTACACCATCGGGGTGGGCACCCGGGGCAAAGCCCCGTTTCGGGTCCGGGATTCTTTTTTCGGAGAGCGGTATGCCTATCAGCAGGTGGATATCGATGAAAAGACCCTGCGATCTATCTCGGAAAAGACCGGCGGCCTCTATTTTCGGGCCGAAAACACCGAAGGCTTGCAGCAGATTTACGATACCATCGACCGGCTCGAAAAGACCGAAGTGGAGGTTCAGGAGTTTGCCGAATCGAGGGAGCTCTACCCGTATTTTCTTTTGCCCGCCTTTGTGCTACTTTGCGGCTGGGTGATTCTTGCCCATACGAGGTATCTGAAAGTGCCATGAAGTTTGCCCGAATCGAAATGCTGTTTCTGATCTGGACCGTGCCGGTCCTGTTTCTGGTGGTCCTCTGGGGGATGAAGCGGCGGCGGCGAATTCTCACCCGTTTTGCCTCCGCCAGAGCATTGAAGGCCCTGATCCCGACCCTTTCGTCCCACCGGCGATGGCTCAAGGCCGGGCTGGTCCTGGCGGCGACGGCCTTTCTTTCCCTGGCCCTTGCCGGGCCCCAGTACGGATTTCATTGGCAGGAGATTGAGCAGAAGGGGGTGGACCTGCTGATCGCTCTGGATTGTTCCAAAAGCATGCTGGCCCGGGATATTCAGCCCACCCGACTGGATCGGGCCAAACGGGAGGTCTATGATCTATTGACCATGCTTCAGGGGGATCGGGTCGGTCTCATCGCTTTTTCCGGAACCGCCTTCCTCCAGTGTCCATTGACCCTCGATTACCAGGCCTTTCACCTGTTTTTATCCACCCTGACGCCGGATACCATGCCGGTGGGCGGAACCGACATCGAGGCCGCCGTTCGAACCGCCCTGGCCGGATTCGACCCCAAAGCCGCTACCGAAAAGGCGGTGATTCTGATCACCGATGGGGAGCATACCGGGCGGGGAGATCCCATTCAGGCCGCGGAGGAGGCCAGGGAACGGGGCATTAAGGTGTTCTGCATCGGTGTGGGCAGCCGGGGCGGGGTTCCGGTACCGAATGAGGAGGGCGGTTTTAAAAAAGACCCGTCCGGTGGGATTATCGTCACCCGACTGGATGAGGAGACTCTGCAAAAAATCGCGGTGCTGACCGGCGGTACCTATGTCCGCTCGGTGGCCGGAGATATGGATTTGGATGTCATTTACTCCCGGGAGATTCTCGGGAAAATGGAGCGGTCGACCCTGACCGGCGGCCGAAAGCAGGTCTGGGAGGATCGATACCAGTGGGCCCTGAGCCTGGCAGTGATGGTGCTTGTGATTGAAATGCTTTTAAAATCGAGTCGCCCAAAAATCGGGGCGGCCGTGTTGATGGTTCTGATGTGCTGGCCCGGTTTCGCCCGGGCGGATGTGCTCCGGGAAGGGGTGGCCGCTTATGAACGCGGCGCCTACGAGGAGGCCTTGAAATTTTTTATCGACGCCCAGCTGGATGATCCGGACAATCCCAAGATTCTTTACAACATGGGAAACGCCTACTACCAGCTGGAGGATTACGAAAACGCGGTCCACAATTTCCGGCTGGCTCAGGAAAAGGGCGGGCCGGAGCTGAAACACAAGGCCCGGTACAACCTGGGCAATGCCGAATTTCGAAGACAGGCCTTTCGGAAGGCCATCGATCATTACCAGGCGGCCCTGGAACTGGCCCCCGATGATCTCGATGCAAAGCAGAACATCGAATTTGTGAAAAAGGTGATGGAGCAGCAACAACAACAACAACAGCAACAACAACAACAACAGCAGCAGCAGAAAACCGAAGATCAAAACCGAAAAGAATCCGGAAAATCCGAGGAAGAAAAACAAAAGCCGAACTCCGAAGATCAGCAGGGGGAGCAACCAGAAGAACGGGAACAGGAAGAGACCGCTCGAAATCAGCCTTCTCAGGATCAAGACGCGGAACCGGAGCCGACACCTGATGCTTCGCAGGAATCATCCGAGGGTGAGGATCGGGGAGAAAAAGAGACCGCCGGGGAAAAACCTGAACCTTCCGAGCCCTCGGAATCGCCGAAGGAGAAAACGGCCGCATCCGGAGAAAATAACGAGGAGCAAAAAAGTGCGCAATCCCTTCAGTCAGACCGGATTTTGAATCGACTTCAGGATCAACCCGGCAAAGCCATGATTCCGTTTTATGGGCAGCCGAGGGTGGAAAAGGATTGGTAAAATGGCGGGCCGACTTAAACTGTTGATCTTGGGATTTCTCCTTTTTATACCCGGCGCTCTGCACGCCGAGGATGTCGAGGTTCAGGCTTCGGTGGACCGCACTCAAGTAGCCGTAGGAGAATCCCTTCAGTTGAAGGTCTCCATAAGGGGAGGCGACGGAACCGTGGATGTCTCATCCATTCAGGACTTCGATATCATTTCCCGGGGAAGCGCCACCAACATCAATATGATCAATGGGCGATTTACAAGAGAGAATGTCTATACCTATGTGTTGATGCCGCTGCGCCGGGGGGAGTTGACCCTTCCCCCGCTGCCGGTGCAATCCGGCGGCACCGTGGTGCGAACCCAACCGATTTCAGTGAGGGTAACCCCCCGTTCCGAACCGGACCGGGCCGAAGGCCGAGAGGTCTTTGTGGAAGCCCGAGTCTCCAATGAAGCGCCGTATGAAGGGGAACAGATCGTTTACTCTTTTCGGGTTTATCAGCGGGTCCAGATCGCCAATCCCCGATTTCAGGAACCGGCTTTCGACGGCTTTACTGCGGAGAGACTCGAAGACCAGCGGACGTTCACCACCGTCGTCGACAACCGGGAATACCAGGTGATCGAACTTAATTTCATTCTGCTGTCCATAGGTTCGGGGATGCACCAAATCGAACCCGCGATTCTCAATTGCGACGTCATCCATTCAGGCCGCCGACGCGGAAATTTTTCCGACCCTTTTTTCGGTCTCAACCGGGGACGTTTTGAAACCAGGCGGTTTGCGACCGAACCGGTGACTGTGGATGTTCGCCCCCTTCCGCCGTATAAAGGAGACGGGCGGTTTTCCGGCCTGGTGGGTACCTTTGATATCGAATCACAGATCGAAACCGATGAACTGAAGGTGGGGGATTCCGCCACCCTTTCTATTCTTATTCAGGGCGCCGGCAATATCATTGATGCCGAGGAACCGATGATTTCTCTTCCGGATGGGTTCAAGGTGTATAAGGACGCTCCCGAGGAGATGGTCCGTCTGGAACCGACCGGATATACCGGGCGAAAGGTGTTCCGAATGGCCCTGGTTCCGATGAATTCGGGAGTATATCAGCTGGATCCGGTCTCTCTGGTTTATTTCGATACCGACCGGGAGGATTATGTTCAAGAATTCACCCTGCCCCTTCAACTCTTTGTGGCGCCGGCTGAGGAAAAGGATCAGTTGGCGGTGATCTCCCCCTCGCCACCGGCGGTCACGCCGCGCAAGAATCGGGTGGCCTTTACCGGTCGGGATATCCTTCCCCTCAAGGAGGATCTGGATGCCCTTAAAACCCGCCGCCCCATGTCCGGCGGATGGTTTCTGCTGTTTTTGATGATTCCGCCGGCGGTGTTCGGCTTGACCAAGACCGCCTTGGTGTTGTCCCGAAAAACCGATTCCCCTTCCCAACGGATGGCGGAACGGTCTGAAAAAGCGCTTCGGGAGGCGGCGACCAATGAAGCGGCGGGGGAAGCCTTTTATGGTTGCCTCTACCGGGCGGTCATTTCCGCTGTATTGGCGAGGGCCGACACATACGGGGAAACCCTTACCTATTCCGAGGTCCGCTCGATTCTGAGCAACCGGGGATACTCGCCGGAGGTCATCGGCAATGTACTGGGGCTTTTGGAGACCATCGAGTCGGCCCGGTTCGGGGGCCGGATCATGGACGGCGAGGACCGGCGAAGGCTCTTGAGAGAAATCCGGGGGTTGGTGAAATCCTTAAACAAATGATCCCTTCTTTTCAGCTCCGAACACGGCGGATCATATGGGTTTGTGCGGCCGTCCTGTGCCTGGCGGCGGTCTCTCATGCCGATCAACTCACCCAGTCTTTTCTGGATGGCATTCGGTATTACCAGGAAGGGGACTACGAACGTGCGGTGCTGGAATTTAAAAAGATCACCGATGCCGGTGTTCAAAACGGCCGGCTCTATTACAATCTGGGGAATGCCTATCTTCGCAGCAATCAGCTCGGCCATGCGATGTTGTGGTATGAGCGAGCTCTGGAACTGATCCCGGAGGACCCCGATCTAAAGTTCAACTATGCCTATGCGCTGTCCCGAACCAAGGACGAACGGGCGGACCGGGGGCCTTCCCTGATCCGGATTCTGTTCTTCTGGAAATTCCTGCTGAATCCCACCCTCATCCGGCGGATCGCCATTGCCATGAACCTTCTTTTCTGGTTGGCGGTGCTTGTTCGTTTAATCCGCGGGAAAAAAGTCATGAAAACACCCATATACCTTCTCCTCTTTGTGACCCTGATCTTCACCGGCACCGCCGCCTACCATTATTATGAAGACACCTATATTCGCGAGGGCATTATTCTGCCCGAGCAGGTGTCCGTCCGGTCCGGCCTTACCGAGGGGGCCACGGAATTGTTCGTCCTTCATGCCGGCACCAAAATCCGGGTCGAAAAAGAAAAGGACGGATTCTTCCGAATCTTTTTTTCCGAAGGCAAAATCGGGTGGATTAAAAAAGATCAGGTCGGCATTATCTGAACCCGGCATTCCCTTTCGGCCGCCTCTGAAGATCGCTTTTCCTTTTTCCAGACTTTCCTTGAAAATATTGTGCAGGAGTTTTCTTGACAATTGTTGATATTTGGTAAATATTATTTCCAAGCTAAGTTTGCTTCAGTTATTGAGGTCCTCGTCAAAAACCCTGATCGCTGCCAAAAAATCGTCTTCGATTTCAACAGCTAGAAAACGAATTAACTTCGGTTTTCCATATTCCCATAATTCCAATTCCTCGGTGTTTCATTCTTTCCCATCGGCTGCATCCATTGGATGCGGGGCAGGCTGCAAAGGGGGAAACAGACGATGTTGATTTTTGAATCCGACCTGCTGAATGCCCTCGATTTCCTATTCATTATTTCCGGGGCGCCGATTGAATCCATTGAAGAACGCCTTTTGAAAGACCAACAACTCGATAGAGCCCGCTCCCTGCAACTGCTGAAAGAAGAGCGGGATCATCGAAACGGGTTTTTCTTGATCGATGATCAGGATCATTTTTCAGAAATATTTTTTCTGAAGATGTCTTTTCTGGACCAGATCGTCCATCGGGTATTCCCGAACCTGGAGGGATATCAACATCCCGAACTCGGGTGCTCTCTGGACCGAATCTGGATTCAACTGGCGGATGCCTGCAATATGATTCCGCGGACCTGGAGTTTCAAGGTCCGAATAATTCAGGACGACCTGGATAAGGAAACAGCCAAACCCCCTTCCTTTCCGAAGTCCTCTCCGGCTTACGGCTACTATTTTTTAGGGATGATCTGGCTTTTTACGTTGGTCTTGAATCGCCGCCAGGGGTCCACGACGATATGCTCGGCCGCAGAAAAAATGGTGGCACAAAACCCTTCCCCGGGGGATTCCGAAAAAAACCAGCCCGGCGGTGCTCTCGATCCGGTCTTTTTTCCGGAAAACATCTACTGGAAACCGGATGCAAATCGAAAACCGAATACAGGAGATGCGCTATGGGAAAAATCCATACAAATGGGCTTGTCTCTATTCCGGGAAGGACTGAATCCCTCTCAGACGGTGATTCCGGAGGACTTCATTCGGGAGCTGGATTCGTTACGCGCTGAGATACGAAAAATGCTGTTCCAAAGGCGCTCATCCGGTCAGCTTGGCTCTCGAATATCTCGTGAAGATTTGGCGATTCATCATATTTTGGTTCAAATGAGAAACCGGCTTTCCGAGCATACTGAAGAATCTCATCCGCTGGCGTATCCATCAGTAGAA
Organism: Desulfococcaceae bacterium; assembly: GCA_046541495.1. GTDB lineage: Bacteria > Desulfobacterota > Desulfobacteria > Desulfobacterales > Desulfococcaceae > JAABSQ01. The sequence continues at coordinate 3,429 of JBKHDE010000020.1, read as the reverse complement.
GAGCGGATTGCCGATGAGGAGGATTTAGCGGGTACCGTCGTCTTAAACCGGGACTCGTTGAAGGACGGGCATTCTGCGGATATAGAAGAAACACATTCCGAGAAAAGACCTCCCGACGAAACGATCGAACCCGATCTGCCCAAAACGGAGATCATACGCCCGGCCGCCTTAAAAAAGAACGCAGCCCCCGATGAAAAAATTGAAGATTCCATCGCCCAAACTTCCGAATCGGAAATGGCGGAGACGGTGGTATTGCAGAGAGGATCATTAGACCCCATCACCGAATCCGAAGAAGAGAAACATTTTCCGGAAGAAACCGAAGGAGACGACGACCTTGTTGAAACTGTCATGGTGGGTCGGGAGGGTAAGGAATCAGGAAAATCGGCTTCCCTCTCAACTGGTGAGACTGCGGCGGAAGATGAGGCGGATGACAGTGAAGACCTGATGGAAACGGTTGCACTTTCTTCCGGCAATTCAAAACAAGGCTCTACCCCGAAATCCGGACCCGAAGCGGATGATCTGGAAAAGACATTGATGCTTCGGGGGAATTCCGGGAAATCTCAGACCCGAAAACCTGACGATGGAGCGAGAATATCTCCGGAAAAAGAAAAAGAGGTCGAAACACCGTCGGCGCCTTCAGAAGATGAAGATATTCCTCAAACGGTCATTGTCTCCCGTAAACAACAAAGCACCTTCGGAAATTCCGAAGCACCGGGTTCCGCATCCCATTCAAACCCTCCTCCTGCCGCTGAGAATACCGAGGAAGATGACGATGATGATGATATCATGTCCGAAACCGTGATTCTCAAGCCGGGCGGTTCAGGGAAAGAGGACTAAGCCGCATGGACAATATCCATACCCCTTCGGAGCTTGCCGATCAACTACGAAAAATCTATGCCTCGGACCCCTCCAACGCCGATGAAATGATTGCGGATCGCCTTGCGGAACAGTGGGCCGAGCTCTCCGAGCAGGAAGCGCTTCGACAATTGGACGGGTTGATTGCGATATTCGAGTCTTCGGCGAGTACCGCCGGTAGGCCCGAAGGCGAGGACGATATCGAGGTGTCGGTGTTGTCCCGCATCTTTCCCCTACTCCTCGGGGAGCGGATCGACGAGGGCGAAGTCAGGTCCGAACAGCAGCTCCATCGTCTGGCCGAATCCCTGAATATCGTGTTTGATGCACTGAATGAGTTGGTGGAGGTGATCCGAACCTCCCTTTACGGCACGGACGGCGTCGGCCAGGATACCATCCGGCATGTGATCGGCGGCCGGGTGAAGGGAGACGGCGATGCGACCTCTCTGGCGGGGTATATCGACCAGATCAAACGGGCCTTTCGGGATTCCCAGGCGGCATTTCAAGAAGCGGCCCATGCCATGGTAAAGGAGATCCTGACAGAATTGGACCCGGAGCGGATCTCCGAAGAAGGGGGCGGTCGAAGATTCGGCCCCTTCCAGAAAGCGGAATCATTTAAAGTGTATGAATCAAAATTCCGCAAGTGCCGAAAATGGTTCGAGACCGGACGATTTGCCGAAGAATTGTTGAGAGAATTCGAGCGAAATTGCCATAAATTATCCCAAAATCAAGGAGGTTGACAGTGTTGAGATTTCTGAAAGCGGCTTTTCTTCTATCCCTGGTTATTCTCCTCGTATCTTGTCCATCCCAGCCCAAACCGAACGGGACTCTGGAATGGCCCTACGGCGCCAAATTTAACTATAAAGAGGGGGCAATAAAAGTTCACGTAAAAGCCGATCCCAAACTTAATATATACGAAGGCGACCCGAATACCCTTCATCTATGTGTGTATCAGCTTCGAAATCCGAATACGATCAACCAGATGGCCAGCAATATGGACGGCCTCTACCAATTATTGGATCAAAACTGCGGGTTTTCGGACGGCAGTGTAGCCGGTTCCAAAGCGTTGACGGTCTACCCCGGAGAAACGAATACCTATGACCTTGATCGGGCGGAAGGCGCCAAATACGTTGCGTTTGTTGCTGGATATTTTTCTCTTGAAAACGACCGAATCATGCGACTGGTCAGAGTGCCGGTTACTTTTGTCAAGAAGAAGACCGGCCTATTCAAAAGTGTTGAAATCGCTCAACCGGATCAACTGGATGTCTATCTGACTCTAGGACCGCAACAAATTCAAAAGATCGAAACCAAATGACGATTTAAACCATTCAGGAGAAGAGATTATGGAGAGACCGCTATTTTGGCATCAGGGCCTGTTTCTTCAGCCCCAGCATTTTCAACTGGATGATCTCTATCTCCAGTCTATACTCACCCCCCTTCACAAGTTTCAATCTCCCCATTTCTGGGGTGTCGGCGAACTCGAAACGCCCAAGATCGTTTCCGAGAACTCGGTTGAACGCCCTCACCGAGCCGAATTTCTGTTTCCCGATCAGACGTATGTGGTCTATCCGGACAACGCCCTTATTGAAGCAAGATCTTTTGACGAAGACTGGGTGGAAGGGGGCAAACCGTTTACGGTTTATGTGGGGCTAAAAAAATGGAACAGCGTCGGCAAAAACGTCACGGTTCTGCCCAAGCTGGAAAACCTGTCGGAGGTGACCACCCGCTATGTGACCACGCCGGAACCCGAAGATGTTCAGGATCTTCATCAGGAAGGACCTGCGGCACAAGTCAAGCGGCTCTTCTTTGTTCTCAAATTCTTCTGGGAAACCGAAAAAGATCAGCTGGGAGATTATCACCTGATTCCTTTTATTCAGTTGGAGCGCTCGGGAGAGGAGATCACGCTCTCCGAGAAGTTTATTCCGCCTTGCCTGTCCTTTACGAGTTCCGCACCATTGGCCAAATTGATTAAAGAAATCCGGGATCAGATTTCTTCGCGGGGCCGGCAGTTGGAATCCTATAAACGGGAGCGCGGTATCCACACTGCCGAGTTCGGCGCCAGAGACATGGTCTATCTTCTTGCCCTGCGGTCGATCAATCGGTACATCCCCATTCTGTTTCATTTGACAGAATCCAGACCGGTGCATCCATGGACGGTTTATGGCGTGCTTCGCCAATTGGTGGGCGAGCTGACCTCATTCTCGGAAGAGATCAATGTGATGGGAGAGATGCAGGACGGAACACGGCTTCTACCCAATTATGATCATGATCGTCTCTGGCAATGTTTTCCGGCCGCGCAAATCCTCATCACCCGATTGCTGGACGAGATTACCGCGGGTCCCGAGTACATGATTCCGCTGGTTTTCGACGGAACCTATTTTTCCGCGGAACTGCCTGCAGCCATGTTCGAGGGGCGGAACCGGTATTTTCTGGTTTTCAACACCGAAACCGATCCGAAATCGATTCTGCAATCCATTGAGATGGTGGCCAAATTGAGCTCCCGGGAGGCCTTGCCCCTTTTGATCGCCAGAGCCCTGCCGGGCATAAAACTCGAACACCTGCCGACGCCCCCACAGG
>JBKHDE010000019.1:0-34671 GCA_046541495.1 Desulfococcaceae bacterium | reverse complement strand
TGTGCCGCTTCTGCATGCACGCGGAAACCTGCTGGCGGCGGCGAAAAGACCCGGACATCGCTCGAGTCTGAAAAATCGTTTCGGCCGGACCTGAATAATAGGTAGGCCACCCCAAGGATATTTTCCCGGGCCGGGAAGCTGTTTGAGCGAATGCGAGTTCTTGCCGGTCCGGGAAAATATCCTTGGGGTGGCCGAAACGGTGATCATGGCCCAGACTTCCGAGGGATTCAGGAAGACCGCCTGCCGGCCACATTCATTCTGCCCGCGGCCCGAAGCCGCAGCAGGGTATAGAGATAGAGTTCTCCGCCGGGAATCGGGACCGATTTTCGCTCCGAAGAAAAAGAGAGTTGGGGCTGATCCACATGATCGGCCCGCAACCGCCCGAGCGCCAGAGATTCCAGATCCGCCCGCCCGGCGGCCGTCGCCGACTCAAAGTCCTCGAACTCCGTTTTTTTCCGGGGACTGTAGAGGACAAACCGGTCCGTGCCCGCCGGACGTACCTCCGCGGTCAGGGTAAACCCGACCGTTCCCACCACCGCTCCCACGGCGGTTCCCACCGTATATTGTTCCGGAAGGATGCATCGGGCGTGAAGGTGATCAAAGGCCCGGGGCAGCCAGGCTTCGGCCGGGGCCCCGATGCCGATGACCGGCTGGGTGATCGTCGCCGTCAATTGAAGACCCGGCCCCGGGTTTTGTCTGTCCACCGCCGGCGAAAACCACCGGTGCATCAGATTCTCCAAAGCCTGAGCATCGTCTCCTGTCAGATGGCGTACCGCCTGCCCGCAGAGGCGTCGCCCCACGGCGTCGGTGACCGCCCGGTAGAGATTCGATTCGGATACCCCCAATGCCCGGGCGAATACGGCGACGCCCAACCGGGCTCCGGCCCGGCTGCCCAGTTTATGAGATCCATCGGCCACCCGGAAATCGGTCGGGGTGAGGGAGGCGCGGATCAGTCTTCCTTCCCGGGCCCGGGACTTGAGGTCCCGGGGGGTGACTTTTGAAGCGGGGTCATCGGTAATCAGGTATTCGTTTACCGGCTTTCGGGCCATATTCGGGGGCAGGTCTTCACCGCCGGTACGGCCGTCTTCCGGTCGTCCGTAAAAGGTGCAGGGGTTGGCCCGCCGAATCGGGATTCCGGATCGCGCGCCGGCCAGTGTTTCCAGAACCGAAAGCATCTCCGGGTGGCGGTCGGCAAAGACGCAGAGGGGCTCCACCCGGTCCGGTCCGATGGTGATGGACTCGATTCGGCCGTCGGCGGTGCCGATGATGCTGTCTCCGCCGAGGCCGGCGGTGCGGATTCGGGCCGCCTCCACATGGGTTTTCCATCCCCCGATATGGGCGCCGTCCGGATCGATGTCGACTTTTCCGTTCACCAGCGTGGCCATATCGGTGGTGGTGCCGCCGATATCCACCACCAGTCCGTTGTCGAGGCCGGTGAGGTGCCGTGCGCCCAGGATGGAGGCGGCGGGGCCGGAAACCAGGGTCTCCACCGGCCGGTGTTTGGCGGTATCGGCGGACATCAGGGCGCCGTCTCCCCGGACCACCATCAGCGGGGCGTCGATCTCGAAGTCCGCCAGTACCGATTGGGCCGCGTCGATCAGGCGGCTCAACAGGGAGATGAGGCGACCGTTCCACCAGGCGGTGGCGGCCCGTTTGGGGGCATCGATCCGGGCCGACAGCCGGTGACCGCAGACGGTGGGCAGACCGCACCGTTCCCGGACCATCTGTTCGACCCGCTGTTCATGGTCCGGGTTTCGGACCGAAAAGAATCCCGAGATCGCCACCGCTTCCAGCCCGTCGGAAAACTGATCCAGTCGAGGCCCCAGCCCCTCGATATCCAGAGGGGTTCGCTCCTCCCCCCAGAAATCATGCCCGCCATCCACATGAAGGATCGGGGACATTCCCGAAAGCCCCGGAAGGTCCCGGTCATACCCGATCAGGATGAGCCCGGCCCGGCCGCCCCGGCCTTCCACAATGGCATTGGTGGCGAAGGTGGTGGCCAGGGAGACGAATTCGAGGCTTCGGACCATCTCCCGGGGCAGCTTGAAGAGTGCCCTGCGAATGGATTGGATCGGGTCACGTACATTGGTGGGGGCTTTGGCAAACCCCGCCACCCGTCCGTCGAAGAGGTCTACAATGGCCGCATCGGTGTAGGTGCCCCCGGCGTCTATTCCCAACGCATAGGTCGGCCTGCCGAAGGCGGCGGTGTTGGGTTCAGTCCACATAGACGGTGCGGTCGATCCGGTATTTTTTCATTTTGTAATGGCACAGCTGCCGGGAGATGCCGATGCTGCGGGCGGCCCGGGAGATATTTCCTCGGGCCTTGCGAAGGGCCTCCTCGATGATCCGCTTTTCCCGGGCCATCTGGGTCTCGGCCAGATTGCGGACCGGTGGCGGACCGGTGGCCGACGGTCGGGATTCGGAACGGGGCTCGGGCGGCCGCTGGTCGGACGGACCGGATAAAACGGCTCGGGTCCCGGACCGAGGCCTGCCGGCATCCGTACCCGGTGTATTCAAAATCATGTGCTCGGGCAAGTGGTCGGGCTGAAGGGTGTCCCCCTGTCCGATCAGGTTCATGGCGCCTTCGATGACATGTTCCAGTTCCCGGACATTACCGGGCCACCGGTACTCATTGAACAGGGTTTTCACCGATTCGGAAAGCGATTGCACAGCGGTGTTGAGGGCCAGATTGTTTTTGTAGATGAAGTGGCGGGTCAACAGGTCGATATCCGTTCTTCTATCCCGCAGCGGCGGAATCCGGATATAAACCACCCCCAGCCGGTAGAAAAGATCCATGCGAAGGATCCCTTCTTTGATGGCCCGGTGGGGTTCGGTGTTGACCGAACTGATGATCTTGAGGTCGATGTCGATCTCCTCGGAGGAGCCGACCCGGCGCACCTTTTTTTCCTGAAGCGCCCGAAGGAGTTTGGCCTGAAGGCCCACCGGCATGGAATCGACTTCGTCCAGAAAGAGGGTTCCGGCGCTGGCCTGTTCAAAAATCCCGGGCTTGTCGGAGGCCCCGGTGAAGGCCCCCTTGGCGGTTCCGAAAAGGAGCCCCTCCAGAAGGTTTTCGGGAATGGCGGCGCAGTTGATGCCGATGAACCGTTTTGAATGGCGGGCGCTGTAATTGTGGATCGACTGGGCGAAGATTTCTTTGCCGGTGCCGGTCTCTCCGCACAGCATGATGGGCGAAGGGGAATCGGCGGCCAGACGGGCCATTTTGAGGACATGAAGAAAATCGGGATCTCCGCCGATGACGTCGGTGAAATCGTATCGGGTGCCGTTGCCGAGCCGGCGACGTTTGTGAGGGGTCAACACCGATGAGGAGGTGACCGTCTTTTCCAGAAGATTGTAGTCCTTTACAAAACAGATGGCCCCGATGACCTGGCCTTTTCGGGTGAGGGGAAACACGCTGTGGATGGTGTTGGCCACCTTTCCCAGCCGGGTCTGATAAAAGAAAAGCTGACCCTTGATCGGTTCTCCCCTTCGCATACACTTGAGAATCATGCTGTTCTCATCGGTGAGGTGGTAGAGCTCCGTGATAGTCTTGCCCAGGGCATATTCCGGGGCGATGTCGTCGATCTGAGCCTGCTTTTGATTGTAGTAGATGATCCGGCCCTTGCGATCGGCGATGATGATCCCCTCATCCAGCTCGGACAGGACCGACATGACATCCACGTCGGTCAGGTCGAGTCGGTAGAGAAGGCCTGAATCGGATTCCGCCAATTGGATCGTTTTTTCCTTTCACTTCAATTGGGAAACGATATATTCCCCCACTTTTTCAGCGGATCGGCCGAAGAGTTCAGTGGTTTCAATCAGTTCCAGATATCGGTCCTCCCAGGGGAGGCTGTTTTCATGGACATTGTTTTTGATCTTTTCATATTTACCGCCCAGGGCCTTGACCTTGTCCGAGAGCGGAATCTCCGATTGAAAGGAGATGTGCAGAAGCATCAGGTTTTCGATCATGTTGGTGGTGGACAGGGTGTCCGACACCAGGGGGATCACCAGAATGGACCGGTCATCCTTTCGACCCTTTCCGATATAGACATTGCCTTCGGCCACGATGGTCCGCTTGGAACCCTTCAATCGATTGTCCCGGTCCACCCGGGACGGAATGGAGGAGGAGGTGCCTTCCCGGGCGACCACCTCGATGGTGGTCTCCTCGGTGGGTTCGCCCAGAAGCGTCAGGCCCCGAATGCGGTACAGGGTGAGCCCCTGTACTTTCGAGATGATTTTCTGAAGATTTTTCAGGACCAGGACATTGGAGGTGGTGAGCTGGGAAATCTTGAACTGATGGTCGCTCAAAATATCGAAAAGGATGCCCTCGATCCGTTCGCTGATACGGCTGGTCCCCACCGTGACGGTCTTGGCCTGGTGCTTGATGGCGTCCACCGGCCGGGCCATGGTGTTGATCGACTCTCCCACACACTCGAACAGGGTATCGAGAATGTTCCGGGCGGTGCCCTTGATGCCGAAATCGAGCTCGAAATCGGTGACCGGCAGTTTTCCGGCCAGATACTTGAGCAGCAGCGGCAGATCCGCAGAGGTGTTGATGCCCATGGTGGAGGGCAGGCTCTGTTCGATCCGTTTTTTGCGGAAGGTGTTGTAAAACCGGGCCATCTTTTCCCGAAAGCTTTTTTCCAGGATCAGTTCGTAGACATCCAGTCCTTCCCGGGCGTGGTCGTCGATGGCGCTCTGGACCTCTTCCCGGAAAGTAAACAGGAATCGGGAGCCGTCGTTGATGGCCAGGGCCGCGTAATAGCCCCAGATATGGCCCACCAGGGTATTGACGATGGGGGCGAGGTGTTCGCTCACCGCCGGTACATGAAAGACCTCGTCGGCATAGGGTTCGAATCGGTGCTCCCCTTCGTCGGTGATGACGATGGGGATCGCCTTGTGGGCTTTGAAAATGGCGGTGTCTTTGATGATGTCGCCCAGGACCGTGCCCCGGGTGCCGGCCGCGCAGACGATAATCAGGGGTTCGGAGGAAAGGTCGATATGTTTTTTGTCTTCCACGTAGTCGGAGGAAATGGTTTTATAACAGAGTTCGGAGAGTTTGATCCGGATTTCATCCGCCGAAGTCTTATTGGGTCCGCTGCCTACCGCGGCCCAGTAGGTGCGGGTGACCGCGGTACGCCGGGCGCAGTTTTCGATCTGGGCCTTCATCTGAAGGACCTTTCGCATCTGTTCGGGCAGTTTGAGCAGCTCCCGGACCTCCCGGGTGACGAAGTCGTCGTCGCGCCGGCCCCGGACATGGGCCAGGTAGAGGCTCAGCAGAGCCCCGGCCACGATCTGAGAGTAGAATGCCTTGGTGGAGGCCACCGACATCTCAATGTCTCGGCCGCTGCTGGTGTAGAGCACCCCGTCTACCTTGAAGGTGATGTCCGAATCCCGGCGGTTGACGATGGCCAGGGTGTGGGCCCCCCGCTCCCGAACCATGTCTACGGTCCGGTTGGTGTCGGTGGTGGTGCCCGACTGGCTGATGGCGATCACCAGGGTATCCTTCATGCCGTGGCCTTCATCCTGAAGTTTGAATCCGGAGAGCTCCGAGGCCTTGAGGGATTTGATCTGGAGCAAGGGATCGTTCATGTAATGCTCCAGTATATCGGAACAGGCCTGGGCCGCCACCCCGGCGGTTCCCTGGCCCACGAAAAAGATGCGGTGAATATCGCCTTGGCGCAGGACCGTCTTGAGGGATTCGGGAATCACGCTCTCATCCAGGGTGATGGCGTATTGATCTTTCTCCTCGTCCACGATCCGCCATCGATTCTGAAGGGTTTTTTCCACCGACTCCGGGGCTTCGGAGATTTCCTTGAGAAAATAATGGGGGAAATTTTGGCGATCGATGTCCCGGGTGGTCAGTTCGGTTTTCTTGACCAGGTCTTCGGTCAGTTCAATGGGGGTGCCGTCGTAGAACATCGCCCGCAGGCCCTCGACGCCGCCGACTGAATCCTGATTCAGGATCATGACCTGGCCCTGGACCATGCCGTCCTTGCCCTGAATCACTTTTTCCCCGTCCATTTTAATGAATCGGGAGGTCTCCTCGATGAAACCGTAGACCTCGGAGGCGGCCATATAATGGTCTTCGGCCAAACCGATGAAGATGGCCTGGCCGCTGCCTTTCTGTGCCAGAAAAAGTTTGCCCGGAGCCAGATCGGTGTGCATGGAAATGGCGTGGGACCCCTCGAAATCATTGACCGCCCGGCGAAAGGCTTCTTCCACATCCTCCCCTTCCCGAACATATTTTTCCACCCGCAGGGGGATGATCTTGGTATCGGTGGAAATGTCCGGCGGAATGGGTCCGTTGCCCCGCTCGAATTCCTGTTTCAGTTCCAGGTAGTTGTCGATGTCGCCGTTGAGGCAGACATGAAAGATGCCCCGTTCTCCGTTGACCTTGACCACCTGAGTGGTGTTGTCCACCGGATGACAGTTGGGCTCGCTGATGGCCCCCACCGAGGCCCATCGGGTGTGGGCCAGGACGGTGAAATACCGGTAGTCGAAATTGACGGTGGCCTGAAGGATGGTGTCGTTCTTGATCTGATCCCGAAGAAAGGCCACATTATCCCCGAGGCTGCCGATTTCGGCGGCGATCTTGTAGGTGAAGGCCACGGCCACCCGGGGTTCCCCGTTATCGCCGGCGGTTTCATTGACGGCGATGCCTTTATTGACCAGGATGTCCCGGGTGGTCCGCTCCTTGAACTGATCCAGAAAATTGGCCTTGTCGAGGGTATCCAGAAATCCCTCGTATTCGGCCTGGCTGAGAACGAACAGAATGGAAATGCCGGCCGAATCCCGCCCCCGGACCTCCAGCCGGTCCAGGCTGTTTAAGACCGCGTTGATCCGTTTGAAAATCGCCACCACCGACAAGGGGGCGTGACTGCGGTAGAGCAGGTTTTTGATCTTTTCTTCGTTTTCCTGAATCTCCTTGGAAAGACACCATCCAATGTCTTTGAGTTCCTCGATGCGGCGGGACATGGCATCGACCTCGGCCGGGGCGTAGTGGCCGATATGGTCGGTCAGGAGTCGGCTTTCGGCGGTGATGAAATCGGAAATCCGGCGGGAGAGTTTGGTGACCGAATCCTGAAGGGATTTATCAGAAAAAATCGTGTAAAAGGGCCCGTCCTGTTTGAGGGAACTTATTCTTTCCCAGAGCGGGTCGATGACCTCGGGGCCGCCCAGATAATGGGCTTCCAGGGGCAGCCGTTCTTCCCGGCATTTTTCCAGGCCCTTGGCGGTGATTTTCCGGACCAGGTCTTTCAGGTATTGAACATCCACCGGGCCGTTGTTCACCGGCCGCTGTTTGATCGAGACGATTCCTGCAAATCCGCACATGGTTACATCCTCTGATACAGTTGTCTGATTTTTTCCGGGGTCATGATCTGTTTCCAGTCTTTTCCCAGTCCGTTTTCCCAGAGCGGCTCCAGAATCAGGGCCACATCGGTCATTTCAGTGAGTTTCTCCGCCCCCAGATCCGCGGTCAGACGGCGGGGAAGACGGATGTCGTGTTTATCCAACATTCGGCGAAATGCTTCCACCTCCTGAGGATAATAGTCCTCCAGGTAGTCGAAGGCCACGCAGTTGGCCAGGCCGTGGTGAATCCCCAGCACGAAGGAGAGGCCGTAGGAAAGGGCGTGACAGATCCCCACCTGGGAATAGGCGATGCTCAGGCCGCCGAAATAGGAGGCCATCATGAGCTTGCCGTCGGGGTCGGGCGAATCCTCCAGGAAGACCTCCCGGCACAAATCCAGGGCCTTTTCCGCATAGGCCCGGCTGAAGGCGTTGATAAAGGTGCCTTTCAAAGATTCCACGCAATGGATGTAGCAGTCCATTCCGGTGTAGAACCGCTGGTCCGGCGGCGCCCCCTGAAGCAGTTCCGGGTCGAGAATCACCTGATCAAAGACGGTGCAGTCGGAGTTGATGCCCAGTTTTTTATCCGGGCCGGTCAACACCGCGGTTCGGGAGACTTCGGCTCCGGTACCCGAAAGGGTGGGGATGCCGACATGATAGACCGCCTGGAACCGGATCAGGTCCCATCCCTGGTAATCGGCGGCCGGTCCCGGATTGGTCAGCAGCAGTGACACCGCTTTGGCCGTGTCCAGGGTACTTCCGCCTCCGATGCCGATGATGCCGCCGGGAAGCCGATCCGCGCTGGATTGAATTCGGGCGACCAGCTGATCGATATCGCCGGTCTTGGGTTCATCCGTGGTATCGACCCAGAGCAGTCGGTCGTCTTCCTCCAGCGGAATCCGATCCGCCAGAGGGCGGTGCTCAAATACCCGGTCGACCAGAAAGACCATAAATGCGGCCGATTCGCTTCGCTTGGGGGCCAGGATCTCATTCAGCCGGTCGAAGCTTCCCCGACCGAACAACACATGAGGGACCGTCTTGATGTTGCGGAACATGATCGCTCCTTCCGCCGCACGGCTGGGGTGATTCGAAAATGATATCCGATATTCGAAAAAGGTTTACAATAGGGTGAATCCGCAAACCCGGGGGCGGCATTTTCTACCCTTTCAGCACCGTTCTCATTCGTTCGATCCGTTCGGCGATATCCCGATCGCTCCAGGAAAGCTTGATCAGCATGGAGACGGCACGGCTCATGACGGCATCCGATCGCTTCAGCCGAATATTTCGGAAATCGGGGGGATTTGAGATAAGCTCCATGGGCAGTCTGGCCGCGCCCTTTATCTCCTTCAGATGGTCCCATCGACGAAGATAGTGCCAGTTGTTGTCATACCAGTAAAAGCAGCCGTCCACTCCCGCCTCGGAAAGATCTTTTACCGATTTTCGGGCGCTCTCTTCATCGGGAAGAAAAAAGGAGAGGAAGGTGGCCGAATCCCCTTCCGGATCGGGAAGCTCCCGAAACCGAATTCGGGTGCAGTCCGAAAGCCCCGCTTTCAGGGTCTTTTTCGCAGCCCGCTGGATTTTTAGAATCCGGTCCAGCTTTCTGAACTGGGCCAGGCCCACAGCGGCATTCAGTTCGCTGATGCGGTGATTGGTTCCCAATATCGAATGTCCCTCGGCCCCCCGGTCGGCGCCGACATGGTCATGGCCGTGGTCCGCATAGGCGTCCGCCCGGGCGTAAAGGGCTGCATCATCGGTAATGACCGCCCCCCCTTCGCCGCAGGTGACGGTCTTGACCGAATCGAAGGAAAAACACCCCATATGGCCGAAGGCCCCCAGGGCCTTTCCGCGATAGGACCCCCCCACCGCCTGGCAGGCGTCTTCGATCAGAATCAGGCTGCGCCGGTCGCACAAAGACCGGATTTCATCGATTCGGGCCATGGCGCCGCACATGTGGACCGGGATGACCGCCCGGGTGCGGGGGGTGATAGCCGCTTCCACCCCGGCCGGGTCCAGACAGAGGGTCTCGTCGATGTCGGCGAAAACCGGCACTGCGCCCGCGTGGACGACCGCTTCCACAGTGGCCACAAAAGTGAACGGTGGAATAATGACCTCGTCTCCGGCCCCCACCCCGCAGGCGGCCAGGGCGATGCTCAGGGCCGCGGTACCGCTGCCGCAGAGGAGTGCGCGGGCGGCCCCGGTTCGGCGGGCCAGTTCCCGTTCAAAGGTTCGGGCCTTCCAGTGGCCTTTGCGTGCCGCGTCGAATCCGTAACGAAACAGGACCCCCGTCTCCAGCACGTCTTGAACTTCGCGGCGCTCTTCGTCTCCGAATATTTCAAAACCGGGCATGATCCGACTCCTCCATGAGGCGCAATCTCAAAAGACTCAGCCCTTTTCATTGTGATCCGGACAGGTTCCGGCATAGGTTTTTTTAGAGAAAAACTTCTGGAAATAGTGTTCGATCGCCATTCGTCCGTATTGCAGAGACCGCAGGCCGATGAATTTCTCATGGGCCACTACGATCGAGAACACGATCTGTTCGGAACCGGTGCGTTCTTCCGCAAACCCGACGAACCAGTCAAAGCGGCGGCCCGCATGGGTGCGGCTGTTGATGCTGCCGGTTTTGCCGCCTATGTGCAAACGGGAGAGAATCGGGTGCGTATCGTGCCCCCGAAAGATCTTACGGCCGGTGCCGGATTTGATGGTTTCGGCCATCAGCTTCTTCATCACCGCCGCCGCGTCCCGAGAGAGGGCGCGGTGAAGAGTGGCGGGCCGGCAGGTGTAGAGGGTTTCGTCGTTCTCGCTTCGGATTCGGTCCACAATGGTCGGTTCCACCAGGTTGCCGCCGCCGGTGACGATGGCCGACACCATGACGGCGCCGTGCAGGGGAGACAGCGTGGTCTGTCGATTGAAGCCGCTGGCGATCTCGGCCCACTGGTAGGGCGCTTCATCCCGAATGGACACATGGCTGGGGGTGACCGGCAGTTCGAAATTGATGGGCCGATTGAATCCGAAGGCATCGGCGTACACTTCAAGCCCGGTTTTCCCTACGAAGTGGGCCCCGATTTTTCCGAATACCGGATTAATCGACTGGGCAAAGGAGTCTTGAAGCGTAAACCGCCTCACCCATCCCTTGGGCTCTTTTCGAATCTGATTTTTATAGAGGGTGTATTTTTTTCCGCTGAACGAGACCGTCGAATTGGAATTGAATCCGCATTTTTCGATGGCGGCGGCGGCGGTAACGATCTTGAAAACGCTGGCCGCCGGAAAAATCGAGTTGAGGCAGGGGTTGTGAAGCGGATCTTCACGATCGAATCCGACCATGCTCAAGACCCGGCCGGTGCGGGGATCCATGACGATGATACCGATATGGCGGGAGGTATCGCGCTGCATCGCCTGAAGCAGGTAGCGCTGAAGATCGGAATCCAGGCTGGTGTCGACGCGGAACCCATGCCCGTCGAAGCGAAACTCGAAGCTCTCCTCCTCCAAATTGATGAAGGGCCCGCTTGCCAGAATGGCCTGAACATCGGTTTTATCGATGCGCTGCGTCGATGAAGTGGTTTGAACCCGCGGCGGCGCCGGAAGCCGGGGATATTCCGGCTCCGACAACTCCGGCGCCGCTTTGGCGGGCTTTTCAGGCGCCGGGGCTTCCCTCTCTATGACTTCCGGGGATGTGGATTTTGAGGAGACGGACAGATAGGCGGCGTTGTCGGGCGGGGTATCGGCCACACCGAACGCCGCCACCCCCGCCAGCAGGGCCAGGAACCCGCAGATCAGGATCCGGCGGCCGGTTTTTCCGGATTTTTTCCGCTTCAGATTGGCCTGATAGGTTCGCCAGTCGGGCCGGGCCCCCAAGGCGCCGCGTCGTGGAAGTTTTCTTCGGCGCGCCATTTCAGCTTAACGGGGTGCCGGAGGAGACCGGCCGGTCCGGCGTCGCCAGGGAAAGGTGTTTGTTGTCCACGGCGGCCAGGATCATCCCGTTGGACAGGACCCCCATCAGTTTGGCCGGTTTGAGATTGGCCACCAGGATCACCTGTTTGCCCACCAGGTCTTCGGGTGCGTAATCCGCCGCAATGCCGGCGACGACGGTCCGTTTACCGCCCAGGTCCACCTCCAGCTTGAGCAGTTTTCTGGCCTTGGGAATGGCCTCGGCATGGGTGACGGTAACCACCCGAAGGTCGATTTTCTGAAAGGTTCCATAGTCGATCTCCGGTTTGAGTTCCGGAATTTCGGGTTTGGGCGCCGCCTTTTCGGCGGATTCGGGGTCTTTGTTGACCTCGATCCTCGGAAACAGCTGGGTGGACTTGGGGATGCGGGTGCCGGGCTGAAGGGTGCCCCAGGCCCGCAGGGTATCCAGCAGATAAAAGGGCGCTTCCGGGTCCAGGCCCAGGTGGGTCTGCATGGTCCGGGCGGTCCGGGGCATGACCGGGTAGATGAGTCCGGACACGATGCGAAGCCCTTCCAGAAAGTGGTACATGACCGCCTCCAGCTCTTTTTTGCCGGATTTTTTCTTGGCCAACTCCCAGGGCGCCGCCACATCGATGTACTTGTTCATTTTAGAGATGAACTCCCAGACCGCCATGAGTCCTTTATGAAAGGCGAAGGTTTCCATGGCCGCCTCGAATTCATCCACGGCGGTGGCCGCATTGGCGGCCAGCCCCCCGGTCTTGAACTGCGCCAGTTCCTTTTCAGCCTCGGGATCGGCTTGGGGTACGATCCCATTGAAGTATTTGTGGGTCATGGCGACCACCCGGCTGAAAAGATTGCCCAGGTCATTGGCCAGGTCCGCATTGATGCGGTTCACCAGCCCGGATTCGCTGAAGCCGGAATCGAGACCGAAAACCATGTCCCGCATGAGAAAGAACCGAAAGGCATCCAGGCCGTAGATGTCTTTGAGCTGAAGCGGGTCCACCACGTTGCCCAGGCTTTTGGACATTTTGCTCTCTTCCACATTCCAGTACCCGTGGACGTTCAGGTGTTGGTACACCGGAATGCCGGCCGCCTTGAGCATGGTCGGCCAATAGATCCCGTGGGGCTTGAGGATGTCTTTGGCGATGATATGCTGGGCGTGGGGCCAGAATTTGTGAAAGTCTTCTCCGTCCGGATACCCGAGGGCCGAGACATAGTTGAGCAGGGCGTCGAACCAGACATAGGTGACATAATTTTCGTCGAAGGGAAGGGGGATTCCCCACTGCAACCGGCTTCGGGGCCGGGAAATGCAGAGATCTTCCAGCGGTTCCCGCAAAAAGGCCAGGACTTCATTCTTATAGCGTTCGGGCCGAATGAAATCGGGGTTTTCCTCGATATGGTCGATGAGCCAGTCCTGATACCGGCTCATTTTGAAGAAATAATTGGATTCCTTGATGATCTCGGGTTCCACTTCGTGATCCGGGCACTTCCCGTCCACCAGTTCCCGGTCGGTGTAGAACCGTTCGCACCCGAAACAGTACATTCCTTCATATTCGCTGTAATAGATGTCCCCGGCATCGTAAATCTTCTGCAGAATCGACTGAACCAGGGCCCTGTGATGGGGGTCGGTGGTGCGGATGAACCGGTCGTAATCGATATCGAGTTCCGGCCACAGGCCCTTGAAAGCGGCGCTGATCCTGTCCACGTATTCTCTGGGGGACATGTCTTCTTTTTTGGCGGCTCGTTCGATCTTGTCGCCGTGCTCGTCGGTGCCGGTCAGAAAGAAGGTCTCCTGGTTTTTCATGGTGTGGAACCGACAGGCCACGTCGGCGGTGATGGTGGTATAGGCATGCCCCAGGTGGGGTTTGGCATTTACGTAATAGATGGGCGTGGTGATATAGAAAGTTCCGGACATGATTTCTCCTGTTTTATCTTCTGCCGGGTTGGTCTCCTGATGGATCTTCGGGCCGTTTTTCTCAGTTGTCCAGGTTGCGGGGCTTCGACTGGGGTTTGGGCGGAAGATCGTCCAGGTTGAATTCGATTTCCCGATTGTCTTCGGTTCGCACCGCAATTCGGTTGCAGATGATGTTGTGACGAATCACTTTGGCCTTCCCCTCGGGGGTGTTCACCATTCGGCCGATTTTGGGGAAGGTCGATTTGAGTTCATGGTAGGTGGTGTTTTCATAGGTGAGACAGCACATCAGGCGTCCGCATTGACCGGATATTTTGGTGGGATTCAGGGAAAGCCCCTGTTCCTTGGCCATGCGGATGGAGACCGGTTCGAATTTTTCCAGAAAACTGGAGCAGCACAGCTCACGCCCGCACCGGCCCATGCCGCCGCACATCTTGGCCTGATTTCGAATGCCCACCTGTCGCATTTCAATGCGAATGCGAAATTCCTTGACCAGCACCTTCACCAGCTCTCGGAAATCGACACGCCCTTCGGCAGTGAAAAAAAAGGTCAGCTTGTTGGCATCGAAGGTGGACTCCACGGTGAAGAGATGCATCTGAATGCCGAGCCTGGCGATGCATTGCTGG
The DNA here is from genome assembly GCA_046541495.1 of Desulfococcaceae bacterium. GTDB lineage: Bacteria > Desulfobacterota > Desulfobacteria > Desulfobacterales > Desulfococcaceae > JAABSQ01. Next base: position 20,880 of record JBKHDE010000019.1, on the reverse strand, counting down.
CAAAATAGATAGGCCTGTTTTTCGATCTCGATATTTTTCTCTCTCTGCTCGAAATCATTCTCGGTTGCCAACCGGAATACCTTTTTCAGGGGCCGGTCGGTGGGTCCGGCATCCCGATAGATCGGGTCTACGGCGACGACGCCCAGCCCGAGCCCCTGTTCGGTTTCCACAATGACCGGATCTCCCATTTTCAATACGAATGCACCGGCATTGAAATCGTATACTTTTCCTGCCGGTTTGAAACGAACGCCTACGACTTTTGTCATAATTCAGATCTCGAGAGCCGCAGGACCAGGACCTCCAAAGTGAGTCGCGGGTTGGCATTGGAGACAAGGGCCTTCTGGGCCGCGCCGACCGCGTCGATCTTGGAGAGCAGTGATTGTACCGTCATCTTCCGGGATAAATTCTGGAGAATGGGGCCGCAATCCCTGTTGATCAGATGATCCGGTGCATACCGGCAGACCATCAGGTCCCTCAGCCAGGTTTTAATGATATCCAGGGAATCCGAAAGGATGTCCCGATGTTTTGATAGTGTTTCCGCAAACGCCAGCAGCATTCCCGGGGGGCGGGGGGGGTCCGGGTCGCTCAGATCGGCGCAGATGCGCAGAATACCGGCCCGCCATCTGGCCCATTCTTTCGGACCCATTCCGTTTTCGGAAATGTCGATCCCGCTTTTCAACTCGGCCAGGGAGGCGGCTTCTTCAGGGGGAAGGCCGTAACGCCGGACCAGAATCTCCCGCACCCTGCTTTTGGGAAGCGGTGAGAAGCGGACGGTGCGGCATCGGGAGACGATGGTCGGCAGCAGGTCCGCCGCCTGCACGGCGGTCAGAATCAGAACGGTCCGATCCGGGGGTTCTTCCAGCATTTTCAAAAGGGCGTTGGCGGCCTCGGGGTTCATGTGCTGGGCCCCGGCCAGAATCGCCACCCGGATTCTGGCCTCGTAGGGTTTCAGTGCCAGGCTTCGGCACATCCGGCGGATCTGGTCGATTTTGATATAGGCTCCCGAGGGTGCGACCCGGTGAATGTCCGGGTGATGATCGGAGCGGATTTTTCGGCAGGAACGGCATCCGCAGCGGGCCACGGAAAGCAGGCTGTCCCGAGGGCCGGCCGGCGCCTCGCAGTTGCACGCCATGGCCAGAGCCAGGGCGGCGGTTCTTTTGCCGATACCCTCCATGCCGGTAAACAGCAGGGCGTGCGGAATCGTTTCTTTACGGAGAACGGCGGTCAGCGGGTCCAGCGCCCTTTGGCCTTCCAGGATTTCGAAGGCGTCTTCGGTCACGATCAGTAGTCCACCCGTTCCTTCAATTCTTTTCCGCACTTGAAAAAGGGGAGTTTTTTGGGGCTGATGGTCACTTTATCCCCCGTTTTGGGGTTTCTTCCGGTATAACTTTTATAATCCTTGACGAAAAAACTGCACAGCCCCCGAATTTCCACCCGTTCGCCCTCGGCAAGCGCTTCGGCCATACTGTCGAAGAAGATCTCCACCACCTTGGCCGCCTCGGTTTTGGAGATGTTGGCCTCGTTTTTGAGGGTAGAGATCAGTTCCAGTTTGTTCATGTAAACTCCTTAAACTCCTTCTCGAAGAATTGGATTCAGGAAAGCAAATTTTTACTAATTTAAAGGTAATCTTATAAGAAGTCAAGCGGTTATGTTAATATTTCAGGGAGCTTCTCGATATCCTCGGTATCCACCTCCACCGCGGCGAACTGCCCCAAAATGTCTACATGAACAATCACCCGGTCCAGCCCCTGGTATCGTGAGAAGATCCCCACCACCCCGGCAAAGGGGCCGGAGACCACCATCACCCGTTCCCCCTCCTGAAAGGCGGTGCCGGTGGCCACCGGTTTGTCGGTGGAAACCATGATCTGGAGCGATTCGATTTTCGTATTCGGCACCGGGACCGGGCCGGCCGCGTTGCCGACCAGCCGGACCGCGCCGGTGGTCTTGACGATTTCCACATGCTCGTAGGGGTTGAGGTCGGTCCTGACAAATACATATCCGGGGAAAAGGGGCACCCGGATCATTTTTTTTCGATCCTTTCGTTTGCTTCGAACGGTGATCTTGGGAAGAAAAACTTCCATGGATTTTCCCAGAAGTCCTTCATTGACTACATTTTCAAATCGGCTCTTGGTGTGGAGCACATACCAGGCCCGTTTTAAATCATCACTTGTCATCAGTCGGTTCCGATACCTCCCAATCCGTTGAGATAGACCATGAATCCAAAGGAATGGTCGTCCTGTTCATTCAAATAGCGAAAATCGAGGGACCAGCACTGGGCTGAATAGCGCAGGCCCAGCCCGGTTTTGACGGTTTCGCCGTCGCGCATGTTTCGTTCCACCTCGAGAACCGTCGAAATCCGGCGGGTCCATTGAAGTGTCAGGCTGGTAAGAAGCGATTCCGTGAAATCCCGTGTATACCGGTGCTCAATGGCGGCCCGATCCCCCCGGCCGTCGCGCAGGTTGAGGGCGATATTCCGCGAACGAAAATCGTTTCGGCTGTGGGACCACTCGGCATCCGCCGCGATGGAGAAAAACCGGGAAGGGGCCAGTTCGATGTCGGCATACAGAGGAGAGAGCCGCTCCCCGATTTCCGGATTGGTGCGATCCGAAAAATTATAGCCCAGAAGTTCATCCTCTCCCCTGAATTCGTTCAGATCATAACTCTGCTGAAGTTGTATGCGGCAGAACCGGTGGTAGCGGTAATCCAAAGAAGGTGAACCGTTTTCCGCCGTATCCGCGTCTCTTGAAAGCGGCGCCGGGGTCCGGGATACAAAGGTCTGAATCAGGGCCAGGGTGAACCGGTTTTTTCTTTCCAGCCGATCCAGGGCGTCGAAGAAGGGGTAATCCTCCTGGTCCACATCCGGCACGTACTCGTAAATCAGCTGGGGGCGGATCAGGTGCCGTATCTTTTCGGGCCACAGGTCCAGTCTCTTCAACAGACCGCCCCGGTCCGGGTCGAGGGCGTAGACCCGGAAGAGGTCCGAGGCGACATCCAGCCGGACATCCATCATTTCCCGGTTGGCGTTTCTGTCCCGGTCTTCTTCTCCTTTGAACCGGTTGATGTGCCAGAGGGTCTCCCGAACCCCGAGAGAGGGTTCGAAAAAAACCCGCCGATGATAATGGAAGGGGAGATAGGCACGGGAATAGAGATCGGTCCGGTGGCCCCGGGTGCCGTCCCGGCGATAAAAATGGGTGTATTCGGTATCCGCGGACCAGTAAAGCGGGGTATCCCCGATGGGTTGCTTGGACGAGTTGAGGGCGATAAACGGAAGCCGCTGCAGGGTGGTATCGGTATCCTCCCACCGGCGGTTGATGACATTGTCATACCAGAGGGCTTCGGCATTGAGGCTGTAGTAGGGCCATTTCTTGTTCAGGTTCAGCCGGTTGGTCCGGACGGGGTCATTGTAGTCATCGATCTCCCGGCCGAAAAGATCGATAAAGTCGGATCGGGTGTCGTCGAATCCCGAGTAGCCGTTTTTGAATTCGAACAGGTAATCCTGATCGCTGACGATGTCCAGGTCCAGACGGCCGGTCACCTCCCAGGGCAGGGCCTGGTCGGCCTTCATGCGAAACCAGTACCGGTCCGAGTTGGGACGCGGATAGGCATCCTGATCAAACCCATACTCTTCGCTGGCGTTTTCAGCCCCGTCATCCACCTTTTGATCATCCAGATAATCGAACTTCACTGAGCCTTTTGAAATCGGATCGAGCATATACCGGTATTCGGCCCCTATTTTGTTTCCCCGGTCGGTCATGTAGTGATTATAAATAGTGGCGTCGGTGTTTTCGTCGATGGCCCAGAAAAAAGGCTGGCGGTATTCGAGGCCCCGGCGTTCGGATCGGCCGAACTGCGGGGTCAGCAGCCCGGTTTCCCGCTTGAATTTGGCCGGAAAGAAAAAAAAGGGGGAATACATCACCGGAATATTCCGAACCCAAAAGGCCGCGTTTTGAACCGTTCCGTATCCGTCCATCTTGACCTGAAGGTTTTGACCGGTGATTTTCCAGTCGGGCCGGTCCCCTTCGCAGGTGGTGATGCTGGCCTTGAAGGCCCGGTATTCATCGGCCCCTACTTTTTCGATCCGCTCCCCCTTGAGATAAAAATGGTTTTCTTCTAAAAAGACGGCGGCCTGATAAATGATGCCGGTCTGATTCTCGAGATTGATGTCGATGCGATCTCCGGTCAGATAATCTTCCCGTGTGGACAAGACCACATGGCCTTGTGCATGGGCGGTCAGGTTTTTATGGTCGAACCGGACGGTATCCGCCGTCAGTCGAATGTCGCCGCTGCTGATGATGACTTCGCCCCGGGCGATATAGATATCATTTCGGGAGTCATACTCCACCTCGGCGGCCTTGATCTCCCAAGGGGCTTCTGTCTGTCGGCCGATCAGCTCCCGGGCCGATTGCGCGTGCGCACCCGGGATGGCGGAAAATATCCAGATCGCGATGCATAGAAGCACAAGGAAGCGGGCGGTACCGCGACGTCCTCGGCCGGTCTCCGATTGAGTCTTCCTGTTCCTTTTCGAATGAATGCGGCGCATCGATATCCGGCGAAAACACCTGATCTGTTTCCAAGCCGATTCTTCCGGCCCATAAAAAAGGGCCTTGATCTTTTGGCGGGATCAAGACCTGAAAAAGGTCTCCCGAAGGAGAGAAGATTATCAGTTGAATGCCGACGGCATATGCAGTATAAAACCAAGTTGCGCCGCAAAAGTCAAGAGCGGTGTGGAGTGAATCAAGTGTTAGGACCGGCGGTGGAGTCATGAAGATACTGTTGACCAACGACGACGGCATTTATGCCCCGGGATTGTGGGCGCTTTACAAACGATTCAGCCAGAATCATTGGGTGACGGTGGTGGCCCCGGATCATGAGCGAAGCGCGGTGAGCCACGGCATCACCCTGTACCGCCCTCTTCGGACCCGACAAATTACCGTCAACGGCGGATGGAAGGGATACGGCGTAGATGGAAAACCGGCCGACTGCATCAAGCTGGGGCTGACCGAGATTCTGAAGGAAAAACCCGACCTCGTGGTCTCGGGCATCAATCCGGGGGCCAACGTGGGGGTGAGTATCAATTATTCGGGAACGGTAGCGGCGGCCCGGGAGGCGGCCCTGTTCGGACTGCCGGCGATCGCCGTCTCCATCAACGGCTACGAGGTCGAAGATTACGAGGATGCGGCCCTGTTTACGGAAAAACTGGCTTTGCATGTGAAGGAAAAAGGGCTTCCCTTCGGAACGGTGCTGAATGTCAACCTGCCCGATATTCCATTGAAAAAGGCCGCCGGGGTGCGGATCGCCCGGCAGGGAATCAATGTGCTTTCGGAAGAATATTATGAAAAGCGGGTCGATCCCCGTAACCGGGCCTATCACTGGCTGGGGAGCGACAGCCGAATCTTCGGGGAAGATCTCGACATCGATGGAGACGCTCTCTGCCACAATTACATTATCATTACCCCCCTGAGGTGCGATCTGACCGATTACGATGCCCTGGAGGAGTTGAAGGGGTGGGAATTGGATTCCTGATGGATCGAAAAAAGCAGTTTGTCAACATGCTCTGCGTCGGAGATTCGATCGACGATGTTTTTGTTCTGGCCGAAAAAAGCATGGGCCGGAAAAAAAACGGAGACAGCTTTCTGAGCTTCAGTTTTGCAGACCGGACCGGCGATATCAAAGGCGTGGCCTGGGACAATGTGGAAGAGATCAACGGGGCGGCCGTATCCGGCGCCTTTGTGCGGGTGACCGGGGCGGTCTCCGAATTTCGGGGCGGACCTCAACTGACGGTGCGGGGGTTGGTCTGTTGCGATACCGACACCGTGGACCCCGCCGATTTTCTGCCGGTTACCGCTCGGAATCCGGACCGGATGTTCGACCGGTTGAAGCGGACGGTGACCGAGTGCATTCGGGACCCCCACATTAAACGATTGATGGAGGCGTTCTGGGCGGATGAGGCGTTCGTCCGGCGGTTTAAAACCGCACCCGCCGCCAAAAAAATGCATCATGCCTATATCGGCGGACTCCTGGAGCATACCCTTTCCATGACGGTTCTGGCCAAGGAGATTGCCAAGCACTACAGCGGGGTCAATCTGGATCTTCTGCTGGCCGGGGCCGTTCTTCACGACATCGGCAAAACCCGGGAGTTCGACTACCAATTCGCGATCGGGTACTCGGATGAAGGAAAGCTGTTGACCCACATCGTGATCGGATGCGCCATGATCGACGACAAGATTCGGGAACTGGCGGGGTTTCCTTCGGAGACCGCCATGCTGGTCAAGCATATGGTGGTGAGCCACCACGGCAGCCGGGAGTTCGGCTCTCCGGAACCGCCGAGGCTGATGGAAGCGGTCCTCCTGAACCAGATCGACGACATCGACGCCAAAATGAACGGCATTCGGGAATTCATGGCCGGGGAGGACCCCAGCGAGCCCTGGACTTCTTACAACCGCATGCTGGGCCGGCACCTGTATCGCGGAAAACCGCCGGAAGAACCCTCCGAGTAGCCGGCGAAGCCTATGTTCATCACCTTTGAAGGCATCGAGGGGTCCGGAAAGACCACCCAGATTCGAGCGATTGCCAAAGCATTGGCTCAAGACGGTATCCCCTGCCGAGCGACCCGGGAGCCGGGGGGCACCGACATCGGGGCCCGGATTCGGGCCATTCTGCTCCATCCTGACAACAAGGATCTGGTCCATAAGGCCGAGCTGTTGATGTATATGGCCGACCGGGTCCAGCACGTCGAAACGGTGGTCCGTCCCGCTCTGAACCGCGGAGAGACGGTTCTCTGCGATCGATATCTGGACGCCACCCTGGCCTATCAGGGATATGGACGGGGCTTGAATGTCGACCTGCTTTGCGATCTGCATCGGCTGCTTCTGAACGATTTCAAACCGGATCTGACGCTTTTGCTGGATCTGTCTCCTGAAATCGGCCTCTCCCGGGCCTGGCGCCGAATCGATGCCGACGGTGAAGAGGCGGAACAAACCCGGTTTGAGGAAGAGGCCCTCGGGTTTCATGAGCGGGTGCGGGCCGGGTATCTGGATCTGGCCCGGCTGGAGCCGGAGCGGTTTCGCATCGTGGACGCCGCTCAGGGCCCTTCTCGTGTTCAGGAAGCGGTTCTGGAAATCATCAACGGAATATTACACCCATGACCTATTCGATTTTAGATGCCATCGGCAATACCCCGCTGGTAGAGATTCGCCGCCTCAACCCCAACCCCCGGGTCCGAATTCTGGCCAAGCTGGAATACATGAATCCGGGTGGGTCGATCAAGGACCGGGCCGCCTTTTACATGATTCAGGCCGGGGAAGAATCCGGGAAGCTGACGCCGGACAAGACGGTGATCGAGGCCACCAGCGGAAACACCGGGATCGGTCTGGCCCTGGTCTGCGCCGTCAAGGGATACCGTCTGCTGCTGGCCATGTCGGAATCGGCCAGTATCGAGCGTCGTAAAATTCTTCAGGCCCGGGGCGCGGAGATTCTTCTCAGCCCGGGCCACATGGGCACCGACGGCGCCATCGAAGCGGTCTACCGGCTGGCCCGGGAAAACCCGGACGACTACTTCATGGCCGACCAGTACAACACCGAAGCCAACTGGCGGGCCCATTATTACGGCACCGGACCGGAGATCTGGACCCAGACCGAAGGGCGAATCACCAAACTGGTGGCCACCATGGGAACCACCGGAACCCTGATGGGCTTGTCGCGGCGGCTGAAGGAATACAATCCGGACATTCGGATCATCGGGGTGGAGCCTTACCTGGGCCATAAGCTTCAAGGTCTCAAAAACATGAAAGAGGCCTATGAGCCCGGCCTGTTCGAAAAAAACCGCCTGGATAAAAAGATCAATATCGACGATGAGGAGGCCTTTGACATGACCCGGCGGCTGGCCAAGGAGGAAGGGCTTTTCGTGGGCATGTCCAGCGGGGCGGCCATGGTGATTGCGGCCAAAGAAGCCGAAGCCATGGAGGAAGGGGTGATCGTGACCATTTTTCCCGACGGCGGAGAGCGGTATCTGAGCACCGATCTGTTTACCGTGCGGGACACCGTGGCCATGAAGCTTTTCAATACCCTGAGCCGAACCAAGGAAACCTTTGAGCCTCTGGTGCCGGGAAAGGTGTCGGTCTACTCCTGCGGGCCCACCGCCCATGCCCGGCTTCATCCCGGCGAGTGGCGGCGGTTCGTTTTTTCGGATCTGTTGTGCCGATATCTCGAATACCGGGGCTATGATGTCACCCATGTCATGAACATCACCGATCTGGACGACAAAACCATCAACGGTTCGGCCGAGGCCGACCTGGAATTGTCGGAATTCACCCAGATCTATATCGATGCCTTTCGTAAGGATCTGAAGGTGTTGGGAATCCAACCGGCGGACAGATACCCTCGGGCCAGCGAACATGTGGAGGAGATGGTGGCCCTGGCCGAGAAGCTGGTCCGGAAGGGATTCGCCTATGAAAAGCTGCGGTCGCTCTATTTTGACATTTCCAGGTTTTCCGACTACGGCAGCCTGTCCGGCATCGATCTGGAAAAGATCCGGCTCGGTTCCACCGTCGACCTGGACGAATACGAAAAGGAGAACCCCCGGGACTTCACCCTGTTCAAGCGGTGCCGACTCACCGAGCTGAAGCGGGGACTCTATACCAGCACCGACTGGGGCAATGTCCGCCCCTCCTGGCATATTCAGTGTGCGGCCATGTCCATGAAGTATCTGGGGGAGAGCTTCGATATTCACACCAGCGGCCGGGAGCTGGTCTTTCCCCATCATGAAAATGAAATCGCCATCGCTCAGGCCCTGACCGGAAAACCGCTGGCCCGGTTCTGGCTGCACTGCGACCGGGTTCTGGAAAACGGAAAAAAGCTCGATCTGAACCGGTCCGGCCTGACCCTGGATGATTTTCTGGGCCGGGGCTATACCGGCCGGGAAATCCGTTTCTGGCTGCTGTCGTCCCATTACCGGAAGCCGGTCCGGTTTTCCGGCCGAAGCCTGGATGCGGCCCGGCGGGCCCTCGGCCGTCTGGACGCCTGCCTGAGAACCCTGCGGGAGCTGGAATCGGGGACCCCCTATGGGGACCTGGATCAGCTTTTGTACGACATTCGGCAGGGGTTTATCACCGCCATGGACGACGACCTCAATATTTCGGCGGCCATCGCCTCTTTGTTCAAGAACATTAAGCGGATCAATTCCTTGATTCTGTCGGGGGGGCTGGATCGGGCCGGTGCTGAAAAGATCATCGCGGCCTTCCGCCAGATCGACGGGGTGCTCAACGTTTTCGATTTCGGCGATGAAGTCGAGGACCCGGAAATCCGGTCCTTACTGGACAAAAGAGAGGCGGCCCGCCGGGAACGGAACTGGGCCCTGGCCGATGAGATTCGAGACCAACTGATTATCAAAGGGGTGGTGCCCCGAGATTCCAAAATGACCTAAGGAGTTCTATGATTCCCACCTATTTTCCAATGACGTTTTTGCCGCCCCCTTGGATTCGAGGACTGGCCGGCTGCTTTGAAAAAACCGCGGTTTATCAGCCCTCCGCCCTTCACATTCCCCCCTCCGTTCAGATGGGGGCGGAAGCGGGAACCCTGGTGGTTCGAATTCCCGTGACCGGAGAGGCGGAGCAGCTGGAGGCGGTGCTAAAGGGCTATCGCCAATGGGCCGACATCCATGCGGGAGCGGAGAAAGCCTTTCTGAAGGCCGGCGGGGTCGATGTTCCTTTTTATGGTGAGTTTTCCGTCCACCGAATTCAAACCGATCTGCGGAAAACCTTGGCCGGAGAACCCGAAGATAAGGGGCCGGACCCGACCTTCTCCGCGCGGGTGTTTCTCTGCATGGCCCAGGAGCTCGACCGCCATGACTGGGAGGTGGAGAGCGATCTGAGCGCTTACCAAACCATGGAGAAAGACCTGATGTATCATCTGAGGGGCGAGGAGGCCGATGAAGACCTTCCCGGATGGATATCCGGCGCTTCCCAACGGGTGCTTCGAGACCCTGGAACCCGCAGGACAGGGGATCGGCTTCGGGCCTGGGCCCGTCTGGTGCTCGCCGACCCGGAACCACCCGCCGTCTGGGTGACCACCAGTCCCGCGGTCATTGAAGAGATGCGGGACCGATTTCCGGAAACCGCAGAAGCGGGCCGAATCGAATCGATTCCCGTTCCTTCCCGTGAAGGGGCGATGTCCTCCGAGTTTCAAAACATCCTTCAAGCATATTTGAACGGTCTGATATCGACTTCCGGAGATCTCGATCCGCCGCTGGTTTCGAAGGCTTCATCCGAGGAGGAAAGGGTTTCTCTGACGATGTATCGTGCCGGGATTTCCCCCCGGCGGATGTTGTCCCGATTGATTCAGCCGGATGGGGCTGCGGCGGATGATTCGGGCCAAGAGACGGTCTTGATCGGACTCGTGGAAATGGCTTAAAATTTTCTTGACAAAAATTCTGGTTCTACTAATATTATCTATTTTTACATTCCAATGGAAATGAGTCTGATTAAAGGAGGTATATCACCATGTACGCGATCGTGAGCTCGGGTGGAAAGCAGTACAAAGTCCGAGAGGGAGAGATGTTCCGGGTGGAAAAACTGCCCGGAGAGGTGGGCGCCCCGGTGACATTCGACCAGGTGCTGATGGTTTCGGACGGCGACAATGTCGAGATCGGCCGGCCGGTTGTGGACGGGATGACGGTCGAGGGGCACATCGTGGAACAGGATCGGGCCAAAAAGATCATCGTCTTCAAATACAAGAGACGAAAAAGATATCGTCGCAAACAGGGCCATCGTCAGTATTACACGGCGGTCAAGGTCGACAGCATCGGAAGCGGACGGCTGGCCGAGAAATCCCCTGCGGAGACGGAACCGGCCGAATCCCCGACCCTTCAGGAAAAACAAGACGTTCAGGAAAAAAGTGAGGAGTAAGCACCATGGCACATAAGAAAGCAGGCGGCAGTTCCAAAAACGGGCGCGACAGCAATGGCCAGCGTCGCGGCGTGAAGCGATACGGGGGTCAGAAGGTCCGGGCCGGCAACATTCTGGTCCGGCAGCTGGGGACCAAAATTCATCCCGGAGAGAATGTGGGCGTGGGCAGCGATTATACCCTGTTCGCCCTGGTAGACGGCGTCGTATCCTATGAACGGATGGGCAAATCCAAAAAACGCGCCTCCGTCTATCCCGAGTGATCCCTTTCGAGTGAAATTCATTGACGAAGCGACCGTCACCGTCCAGTCCGGGGACGGGGGCAGCGGTTGCGTCAGTTTTCGACGGGAGCGTTTCATCCCCAAAGGCGGACCCGACGGCGGCGACGGGGGAAAAGGCGGCGATGTCATTTTAAGGGCATCCCCCCGAAAACGCACCCTCTACCATTTGCGGTTCCAGAAACATTTCAGGGCCGAAAACGGCCGCGGCGGCCAAGGGCGACAGAAAACCGGGAGGAATGGAGCGGATCTGATCCTGGATATTCCTCCCGGAACCCTGGTCCTGGATGCCGACACCGGTGAGGTGCTCAAGGACTTCACCGAACCCGAAGAATCCGCCGTCATCGCCCGGGGCGGCCGAGGCGGGCAGGGCAACACCCGGTTTAAATCCGCCACCCATCAGGCCCCCCGCTTCGCCCAACCCGGCGAACCCGGTGAGACCCGGACCCTTAAACTGGAACTCAAGCTTCTGGCCGATGTGGGCATCATGGGGCTTCCCAATGCCGGCAAGTCCACCCTGATCAGCGTTCTCTCCTCAGCAAAACCCAAAATTGCCGATTATCCCTTTACCACATTGACGCCCAACCTCGGGGTGGTTCAGACCGATTGGGGAGAATCTTTCGTGGTTGCGGATATTCCGGGCCTGATCGAAGGGGCCCATTCCGGGGCCGGGTTGGGGATTCAATTCCTGCGGCACCTCCAAAGAACCCGAATTCTGGTCCATCTGATCGACGGGCCGAATATGGATCCCGATCATCCCCTGGCGAGTTACGACGCCCTCAACCGGGAGCTGGCCCTCTACGATGCGTCCCTGGCACGCAAACCCCAGATCGTGGTGCTGAATAAAATGGATCTTCCCGGTTCGGAAGTGGCCGAGGAGCTGTTTCAGTCGGCGGCGGCGGAGCGAGGCGATTCGGTGCCGTTTATGACCATTTCCGCGCTCACCGGAGAAGGCATTCCTGAACTGAAATCCCGAATCATTCAACTGCTGAAACAATTCGACGATGGAAAAACATCCCAACACGGTTGAAACCGCCCATCGCATGGTGGTGAAGGTCGGTTCCAATGTCATTACCCGAGATAACGGACTGAATCTGGATGTGATCGAATCCCTGAGCCGACAGATCAGCGCACTGATCGATGCGGGCCGGGAGGTGGTGCTGGTCTCCTCCGGCGCCATGGCCGCGGGCGTGAAAAAGATCGGCCTTCCCCGCCGCCCCGATGCCATTCCCGAGCGCCAGGCGGTATCGGCCGTGGGGCAGGCCGGGTTGATCCGGGAGTATGAAAAGGCCTTCGAGGTGTACGGCAAAAATGTGGCGCAGATCCTTCTTACCGGCGACGGACTTCAGGCCCGAAAACGGTATCTCAACGCCCGCAATACCCTTCACACTCTGCTGGGATGGGGGATTTTGCCCATCATCAATGAAAACGATACCGTCTCGGTGGAGGAGATCAAGTTCGGCGACAACGACAATCTTTCGGCCATGATCGCGCTGCTCATGAATGCCGATGTGCTGATCAATTTTACCGACATCGACGGCCTCTACACCAAAGACCCTCGAACCCATTCGGATGCCGATCTCATCCCGGTGGTCACCACCATTCGACGGGAGATCGAGCAGCTGGCCGGAGATATCCCCGGGGCCCTGGGCACCGGCGGCATGCTGAGCAAGATTCGGGCGGCGCGAAAGGTGAATACGGCGGGAATCCCCATGATCATCGCCCGGGGAGACAAGCCGGATATTCTGCTGCGAATGGCCGCCGGCGAAACCCACGGCACTTTTTTTATTCCCAAAAATCAAAAAATGGCCAACCGAAAGCGCTGGATCGGATTCACCACCAAGCCCAAAGGCGTCATCCGGATCGATGCCGGGGCGGTGCGCGCCCTGCTCGAAAACGGAAAAAGCCTGCTCCCCGCCGGGATCAAAGCGGTGGAAGGCGAATTCGGAGTGGGCGCACCGGTGGCCTTCAAAAACGGCGGCGGCGACATCCTGGGGATCGGACTGGTCAACTACAGCGCCGGGGACATTCGAAAAATCAAGGGCCTGAAAACCGGGGAAATCAAAGCGGTGCTTGGGGATAAACCCTATGATGAGGTCATCCACAGAGACAACCTGACCATCACCGGAGAGGAGTGATTCTCTCCTTCATCGATTTCGGCAGAGTCCCGCCCTTTCTTGAGAACCGACAGAGGTTTGGTATGCTTCGAAAAGCAATCTTCCTGACCGCCTTTTGTCTGATGGCCGGCGCGGGAACGGTTTCGGCCGACCAGACGGCATGGGCATTCGGGCCCGCCGCCGAAAAAGCATCGGAACTGATTCCCCCGCTCCATTCCATCGACCGGCAGCTGGCCGAATGTATGGTCAAGGATAACACCACCGCCGGCATGACCAACTGCCTCTTTGCGGCCTATGACATGTGGGACGGAGAACTCAACCGCATCTACAAGGAACTGCGGGGGCGGCTTCAGCCCGAGGGCCAGGCGGCCCTCAAGGCGACCCAGTCGGAGTGGCTTCAGTACCGGGATCTTGAATTCGCCCTGATCGACAGCATCTATGCCGGTTTTGAGGGCACCATGTACACCCCCATGCGGGTGGAAGATCGCATGAATATCGTCAAAAATCGGGTGATGGAGCTGAAATCCTATATTGATCTGCTGGAAAATTAATAATTTATGATTATAGTAGGGAAAACGGCGGGAGAATCTCATGAGCATTGAAACGATCATTTCGAATATGGCTCGATCGGCACGGGCCGCATCGGTTGAAATGGCCCGATGCGAATCCCGAAAAAAGGATGCGGTCCTGATCAAAATCGCCGACCGGCTCGAGGCGGAAGGCGACCGCATTCAGGCGGAAAACCGCAAGGACCTGGAGCGGGGCCGTGAAATGGGGCTGTCCGATGCCATGCTGGACCGGCTGTCCATCAAACCCGCCACCATCACCGGCATGGCCGACGGTTTGCGGGAGGTGGCGGATCTGGAAGATCCGGTGGGGGCCATCACCAAATCCTGGACTCGCCCCAATGGACTTCAGGTCTCCCGAATGCGGATTCCCCTCGGGGTGATCGGCATCATTTACGAATCCCGGCCCAATGTCACCATCGACGCGGCCGGCCTCTGCTTCAAGGCGGGCAATGCGGTGATCCTGCGGGGCGGCTCCGAGGCGCTTCATTCCAATCAGGTATTGGCCGATCTGGTCGGCAGTGTGCTGCGCGAGTCCGGAATGCCGGAAAAAGCGATCCAGGTGGTGCCGGTTCGGGACCGGGAGGCGGTCCATCTCCTCCTGAAGCAGGAGGAACATATCGATCTGATTATTCCCCGGGGCGGCGAAGGGCTGATCCGTTTCGTAGTGGAAAACTCGAAAATTCCGGTGTTGAAGCATTACAAAGGCGTCTGCCATGTGTATGTGGACGAGGGCGCCGATTTCCGGATGGCCGAGAAGATCTGTTTCAATGCCAAGGTGCAGCGGCCCGGGGTCTGCAATGCCCTGGAAACCCTGCTGGTCCATGAGAGCGCGGCTCCTGCTTTTCTGCCGCCGATGGCCGAGCGGTTCCAGGCGGCCGGGGTGGAACTCCGCGGATGCGAAGAAACCCGGCGGATTCTTCCCCAGGCGGCGGAGGCGACCGAGGCCGATTGGGAGGCCGAATATCTGGATCTGATCCTGGCCGTCAAAGTGGTGGCGGACATGGACGAGGCGATCGCCCATATGACCCGGTACGGCTCCAGCCATACCGAAACCATCGTTACATCCGATTACCGCAGGGCCAGACGGTTCGTTCGGGAGGTGGACGCCTCGGTGGTAATGGTAAACGCCTCGACCCGCTTCAATGACGGCGGCCAGCTGGGGCTGGGCGCTGAAATCGGGATCAGCACCTCCAAGCTCCATGCCTTCGGCCCCATGGGGGTGGAGGAATTGACCACCACCAAATTCGTGGTGTTCGGCGACGGTCAGATTCGGGAATAAGATCGACGATTTGTCCGGTATCGACGGTGATCCGGACGATATTCCATCAATAATTTTTTTGAATGAGGTGCATGATATTACATGACGGTTGATTCGTCCTTAGATCTTTATGTCAAAGCGGCTATCAGCAAAAAGGCATTCGGCGTCGTCGTACTGGATGTCCATGACCTGACCTCCATTGCCGATGCGTTTATCATTTGCAGCGGTCGTTCGAACCGACAGGTGACGGCGATCGCCGAAAACATTCGGACCTTTTTAAAGGAACATGGAAAAAAGCCGATCAATGTGGAAGGCATTCGCGAAGGCCACTGGGTGTTGATGGACTACGGCCATGTGATTATCCATGTCTTCTATGATTCCGTGCGCAGGTTTTATGATCTGGAGGGCCTCTGGGCGGATGCCGAGCGCATCAAGACCCCGAGCCTGATTGAAAGCGAGAACGAACTCGAAGAAGAAGCCATGGTGGAAGATGAAGACTGAACGACCTTGTCTGCTCATGATCCTGGACGGCTGGGGGGTTAATCCGGCTACCGACGGAAACGCGATTTCATTGGCCGAAACCCCGAACCTTAACCGGCTTCAGGCGGAATATCCCCATACCCGATTGGTCTGCTCCGGCGAGGCGGTGGGGCTGCCCGAGGGGATTATGGGCAACTCAGAGGTCGGCCACCTCAATATCGGCGCCGGGCGGGTGGTCTACCAGGATCTCCTGCGCATCGATCTGGCGGTTCAAAACGGGGATATTTTTGAAAACCCGGCCATGAGCGAGCTGATGGAAAAGGTCAATCGCCAAGGCGGACGGCTTCACCTGATGGGCCTGGTCTCCGACGGCGGGGTCCACAGCCAGTTGACCCATCTGCTGGCGCTGCTGGATATGGCCCGGCAAAAAGGGGTGAACCAGGTCTTGGTCCATGCCATTCTCGACGGCCGGGACACCTCGCCCACCGCCGGAATCGACTACCTGCGGCAGGTGACGGCCCATATGGAGCGTCACCGGTTCGGTGAAATCGCCACCATTTGCGGCCGGTATTACGCCATGGACCGGGACAAGCGGTGGGACCGGATCGAAAAAGCCTATCGACTTTACACCGAGGGTGACGGGGTGACCGAATCCGATCCGGTTCAGGCGGTGGCCCATGCCTATGAGCGCGGGGAGACCGATGAGTTTGTGAAGCCGATCGTGATCACGCCCGAGGGAGGTGAACCGGTCGTGGTCTCCGACGAAGACGGGGTGATCTTTTTCAATTTTCGGGCGGACCGGGCCCGTGAAATCACCCGGGCCTTCACCGAGCCGGGCTTCGACTTCTTCGATATTTCCAACCGACCCCGGCTGAGCGGGTATGTCACCATGACCCGTTATGACGAAACCTTTGATCTGCCGGCCGCATTCCCGCCGGTATCTCTGAAGGGGCTTCTGGGGGAGGTGCTCAGTCGCAACCGGCTTCATCAGCTGCGCATCGCGGAAACCGAAAAATATGCCCATGTCACCTATTTTTTCAACGGCGGCGAAGAGACGCCCTTTCCCAATGAGGAGCGCATCCTGATTCCTTCTCCGAGGGAGGTCCCCACCTATGACTATAAACCGGAGATGAGCGCCGAGGCGGTGACCGATGCGGTCATCGAGCAGATCCGGTCCGGGAAACACGACGTCATCATTCTCAATTTCGCCAATATGGACATGGTGGGCCATACCGGGATCATCGATGCCGCGGTGATAGCCTGCGAAACCGTGGATCGGTGCGCGGGCCGGGTGGTCGATGAAATGCTTTCCCGAGACGGCGCCGTCCTGATCACCGCCGATCACGGCAATGCCGAAAAGATGCTGGATGAAAACGGAAAGGTCCATACCGCCCACACCCTCAATCCGGTCCCCTTCATTCTGGTGGACGACCGCCGAAAGACGGCCCGTTTAAAGGAGGGCAAGCTGGGGGACATCGCCCCGACCCTTTTGGAGGTGATGGGGCTGGAAAAATCCGGAGAGATGACCGGTGACTCTTTGATTCAGAATGGATAGGGGCTGGGCATTGAGGAGAAATTTTGTCAAGCCGAGGTGGAGGCGCTTATGAGCGATATGAGGGATGTTGACACCGTTATCGATTTTATCACCGGTCGGGAGATTCCGGATGTGGGATCGGAAGGCAACCGCCAGCAGGTGGAGCGGATTCTGGTGGAAGACAAGGGATATGCCAAAGACGAGATCGAGGTGGATGCGCCCATCGAGGTGGCGGTACGCGGCGAACTGTATCGGTCCAAAATCGATCTCCTGGTGCGGGTGAAAGGCATCCCCTTTCTGGCGATCAAATGCGCCGCCGCTTCTCTCGGTTCTTGGGAGCGGGAGATCTTGGCCGCGGCCCGGCTCTGGGGATCGGTGCAGGTCCCGCTTTCCATGGTGTCCGACGGCGCCGCGGTCGTGGTTCTGGATACCGTCTCCGGCAAAAAGCTCGGCGAGGGGTGGAATGCGGCGCCTTCCCGGGTTCAGGCCGGCGATCAGGTGAAGACCCTTGAACCGGCGCCCTTTCCCGAAGATCGGCTGGACCGGGAGCGGCTCATCTTTCGGTCCTACGACAGCATGAACGTGAATCGCCACCTTTCCTCCTGAGAACCAACGGTCACCGCCAAACAGCCGGTTTTTCTCCTTCCCATGGTCGACATCCTCCTGATTCAACCCCCTGTTCAGGATTTCTATCTGACCGCCAAACGGACCCTGCCTTACGGATTGGCCTGCATTGCATCGGCCCTGCGGCAGTGCGGCTTTTCGGTGGGCATCCTGGACGGGCTGGCCGTTTCCAAATCCCGCCCGATGGCATACCCGAAGGAGATGGACTACTTAAAGGCCTATTACGGCCGACCCGATATCTCGCCCTTTGCCCTTTTTCATGATTTCCGCCGATTTGGATACAGCTTCGAACACATCGGGAAAACGGTGCGGGCATCCGGTCCGTTTATAGTGGGGATTTCCTCGCTTTTTACCGCCTACAGCGACATGGCCCTGGAAACCGCGCGCACAGTCAAGGCCTTTCACCCGAAATGCATCACCGTGCTGGGCGGCCATCATCCCAGCGCCCTGCCGAAAGCGGTTCTTCGCCATTCAGCGGTGGACTTCATCATTCGGGGGGAAGGGGAGGCCGGCATGCCGCAGCTGGCCGAGGCCCTCAGGGACGGTCAGAACCCGGCTGAGGTTCCCGGCATCGGCTTTCGTCGACCGGACGGATCTTGCCATCTCAATCCCCCTGCGGTGATGGATTCTTTGTCCGACTATCCGCCCCCGGCCCTGGACCTGATGCCGCACCATTATTACCGCAGAAAAAAAACGGGCGGCAGCGCCGTGATCGTGTCCAGCCGGGGCTGCCCCATGAAATGCACCTACTGCTCGGTAGGCGCCTTCGGACTCCCCTATCGCAGACGAAAGATCGATGCCGTCATCGGAGAGATTCGGGAAGGGGTGGACCGGTGGCAGGCCCGCTTTATCGATTTCGAGGATGAAAACCTCTCTCTGGATCGGGACTGGTTTTTGAGGCTTTTACATGAGATCACAAATCGATTCGGAGAGTTGAACCTGGAGCTTCGGGCCATGAACGGTCTTTTTGCGCCCTCTCTGGACGAGACGGTGATCCGGGCCATGAAAAGGGCCGGTTTTCGAACCCTGAACCTGTCGCTGGGGACCATGTCGGCGGTCCGTCTCAAGCGCTTTCGGCGTCCGGATGTGAGAGCGGCTGTCGATGCAGCCATCGGTTCCGCCCATAAAGAAGGGCTGAAAACGGTCTCCTATATTATTGTCGGTGCGCCGGGACAGACCGCCGAGGAATCGGTCCGGGACCTGCTGTATCTCGCCGCCAGACCCACTTTGGCCGGGGTGTCGGTCTACTATCCGGCGCCGGGCAGCATCGATTTTGAAGCGGCGACCCGATCGGGGCTTTTGCCCGACCATTTCGCCCTGATGCGATCCACCGCGCTGCCCATTTCCGATACCACCTCTCGGCTGGAATCGGCGACCCTCCTGCGCCTCGGCAGAATCCTCAACTTTTTAAAGTCTATAAACTGCAAAAACGAGGTGGAAAGCAGCTGCTCTCGGCATGCAAAAATTGATTTTGCGCATGCGCGGGAGCGGATCGGCCGCAGGCTTCTGCGCGCATTTTTCAAGACCGGCGAGATTCAAGGGATGACGCCGGAAGGGGAGATTTACTCCCACCGGGTTTCCGGGTCGGTATCGAATCGGTTTCGAAGCGGACTGAACGAAATTCAGGCTTTCAAGGAAAATAAAATTGATGATGCAGATCTAAACTTC
Organism: Desulfococcaceae bacterium; assembly: GCA_046541495.1. GTDB lineage: Bacteria > Desulfobacterota > Desulfobacteria > Desulfobacterales > Desulfococcaceae > JAABSQ01. The sequence continues at coordinate 1,454 of JBKHDE010000019.1, read as the reverse complement.
TGATTATTTAGATGAATTTTCCAGGTTCACTTTTTGCCGTCATATCCGAAAAAAATGATCGCAAGGCTTGACTCGGTTCTTTAATTGGTATAAGGGACTTCAGGAACGCCTGAGAAGGTAAGGCTGAAAATTGATTTCGGCCTTTATTTTAATAAGAAAGGAGAAAAACGAATGGCTTTTAATCCGATTGTTGATGAAGAGAAATGCGCGGGTTGCGAGGAATGTGTGGATGTCTGCCCTACCGACGTATATGAAATGCAGGACGGAAAATCCGTTCCGGTGAACGCCGAAGAATGCATCGGTTGCGACAGCTGCATTGAAGTATGTGAAGAAGACGCGATTACCGTCGAAGAGACCTGATCCGCGCCGTTTTTTTTACCGTTTCCGGCCTTTACGGCCGGAAACGGTCATCGGAACGCCCCCCCAAATATCTCCGGAATATCCCGTCACTTCTTTGGATCGATTTTTTTCAGAATTTCCCCTTCTTCATTCAGCATAAAGATCAGAAAATCATTCTTGGACGCCTCTTTGACCAGTTCATGGTAATGGATCGCCTGTGCCTCGTATTTTGAGGTCTCATCCTTGGCGAGTTTGTGGTAGCATTTTTGAGCGGCGTCTTTATCCGAAAAGGTAGGGATGAAAGAGATGTCATCCTGCTCATAGTGCTGGCCCACGATCTGGTCGTTCTTGCCCGGGTCCTGAATCCAGACCCATACCCATCCGGTTTCCCTTCCTGTTGTTTCAGCCATGATTCTCCCTTGCGTTTTTTAGTGAGCGGTTCAGTCCTCTATTCTTGGACGGGTTTGAGATTCATGTAATCCGCCGCCTTCTTGACGTAGATATCGGCGGGGACCTGGATAACTTCCACGATATCTTCGGAAAACTCTTTTTTCATTTCCGAGGGAATGCCCGCCACCAGATGAAACGGCCCTACGGCCTGGCCTTCCTTGACCACGGCGTTGGAGGCCACGATGGACCCTTTTTTGATATGGGCGTCGTTCAGCACGGTGGAGTGAATGCCGATGAGACAGTTGTCTTCGACTCTGCACCCGTGAACCACCGCATTATGGCCGATGGTGACGTTGTCTCCGATGACCGCCGGTTTGCCCTCATCCACATGGATGGTGCAGTTGTCCTGCACATTGGTGTTCCTGCCGATGGTAATGGTGTCGGAGTCGCCGCGGATGACGGTGTTGTACCAGACGGAGGAGTTGTCTCCGATCTCCACATCCCCGATCACTGTCGCAGTGGGGGCGATGAAGACATTTTTTCCGATCCGCGGCCGTTTTCCTTTGAATTCATAGATCATAGTCGGTCCTCTTCAGAAGTTTGCATGCCACACATTCGATTTCACTTTTTGGGTTACTGAAACTTTCTGAAAATATAAATCATTTTTTTAGCCGGGGAAAGGGCGGGGGTTTGACTTCCCGGCTTTATATTCTTCGAGCGCTTCC